>JAHDWC010000077.1:8389-18187 GCA_023382575.1 Anaerolineales bacterium | reverse complement strand
CATGTTACACCTTTATCTGCTTGATCGCGTCACTGATCTTGTAATCACCCAGCGGATAGGCGGGGATCATATGCTCTTCCACAAATTTCAACGAGTTGACTGGAGTCATGCCCCAGTTCGTTGGGCAGGTAGAGAGCAATTCCACCAACGAGAAGCCGAGTCCGCGTACTTGGGTTTCAAACGCAGTGCGGATGGCTTTCTTCGCAAGGCGGATATTCTTCGGGTCGTGCAGCGAGCGTCGCACACAATAGCCGACACCGTCAAGCGTGGATAACATCTCCGAAACCTTGATCGGGTAGCCCTGTGTTTCCACATCGCGCCCGTTCGCAGACGAAGAAGTTTTCATGCCAGGCAGGGTCGTGGGGGCCATTTGTCCGCCGGTCATACCGAAGTTGGCATTGTTGATAAAGATGACAGTGATGTTCTCACCGCGCGCCGCCGCATGGACAATTTCGCCCATACCAATGGATGCCAAGTCGCCGTCACCTTGATAGGTGAAAACTACGCGGTCGGGTAACACACGCTTGATGCCAGTTGCCATCGCAGGGGCGCGTCCGTGCGGAGCTTCGACGAAATCGGTATCAAAGTAATTGTAGGCAAACACGGCACATCCCACTGGCGCAACGCCGATGGTCTTTGGAATCAAGTCCATCTCTTCCAGCACTTCCGCCACCAGCCGATGAGCCACGCCATGCGTACAGCCTGGGCAATAGTGGGTGGGCATTTCTGTAAAGGCTTCGGGTCTTTCGTAAACTAAATTTTCAGTAGCCATTATGCAGTCATCCTTGTCAGCCAGGATTCTCTTGGGTCGGTTTGAACAGCCAACGGTTCAGAAGCGATGCGGTGAATTTCATCCAGAATTTCATTGTGGAAGGGCACCACGCCGCCGGGACGTCCATAAAATTCAACCGGGACTCGCCCGCGGACAGTCAGCAGGACATCATCGAGCATTTGCCCCATGTTCATCTCGGTGACTAAAAACGCCTCTGCCTGACCCGTGAGTTTTTCCAACGCTTCATAGGGGAATGGGCTGACGGTGATCGGTCTTAACAGCCCGACCTTGATACCTTGCGCGCGCGCCTCGCGGACGGCTGAGAGCGCAACGCGCCCTGCTGTGCCGAAGCCGACGACGACATACTTGGCATCGTCGAGGAAATATTCTTTGTAGCGAATTTCGTTGGCTTGCACATCGCGCCAGCGTTTGAGCAGGCGTAGATTTGTTTTTTCTTCATCGAGCGGGTTGAGATAAATGGAGGAGAGGACGCGGCGTTCGCGATTCATCGCGCCATCGGTTGCCCAATCGAAGGTCTTGCGTTTGAACTCTTGCATGGCGGGCATTTCTGCCGGTTCCATCATCTGACCAGTCGAACCGTCGAGGATGATCATGGTGATCATGCGATATTTCTCGGCGAGGTCAAAAGATAGGGCTGTGAGGTCGATGGCTTCCTGCACCGATGCAGGCGCCAGCACAATGCGTGGATAGTCGCCATGTCCGCCGCCGCGCACGGCTTGGTTGTAGTCGCTTTGAGCGGGGGCGATGTTGCCGAGACCCGGTCCGCCGCGCATGACGTTCACTAAAACGGCGGGGATCTCCGTCCCGGCGATATAGGACAATCCTTCCATCATCAAGCTGACGCCGGGTGACGAGGACGAGGACATGACGCGCACGCCAGTACATGCTGCGCCATAGACCATGTTGACCGCACCGAGTTCCGATTCAGCTTGAACAAAAGCGCGTCCGAGTTCGGGCATGCGGCGAGAGAGGTACTCCAGCACTTCCGTCTGCGGGGTGATGGGGTAGCCGAAGTAGGCTCCCAGTCCCGCTCGGACGGCGGCTTCTGCAATGGCTTCGTTGCCTTTCCATAATTCTTTTGGCATTCGTTTCTCCAGAATGGGTAGTGGCACGATTATCGTGCCACTACAAATGGACAATTACGCCGCGACGGGCGCAACTTTGGTCACTTCACGATAGACGGTGATCGCTGCATCAGGACAAACCACCGCACAAATAGCACACCCCGTGCAGCCGTCCTTGAACGTGTGCGCGGGGTGGTAGCCTTTGGGTGTGAGACGGGACATGTCCAGTTCCATTACCTCTTGTGGACATGCGCTTATGCAAAGTTCACAGCCTTTACAGTAGGTGTCGCTGACTTCGATCCAGCCTTTTGCTGCCATCGGATCTCCTTGGATTTAGTTGAGAAGTTAGACAAAATTAGGTAACTTTCGCTACCATGCCTATTATGTCGTTTTCGGAAAGAGGGGAGTAGTGCCAAGCGTCATATGCGAGTGGGGACAAAGGTCATCGGTTTTTTCGCTGAATTTATTTGCATAGTTGATAGGAAAATTGCATAGACTTTTCCATGCTATCAAAACAGGCATGTATTTATGGGTGGTAGAATCAAATCATCAAACTCTGGAGGATTTCATGACCGAAGTCGTGATCGTAGACGCCATCCGCACACCGATTGGAGCGTTGGGCGGCATTCTCTCGTCTGTGCGCCCCGATGATATGGCGGCGTATGTTATCAAAGCCATTCTTGAACGGAATCAAATTGATCCTGCTTCCATTGAAGAAGTTTTCATGGGCTGCGCCAATCAAGCCGGTGAAGATAACCGCAATGTGGCACGCATGGCAGCCTTGCTTGCCGGTCTGCCCGTGGAAGTGGGCGGCGTAACAGTGAACCGTCTCTGCGCATCCGGCTTGAATGCGATCAATATGGCGGCGCGTGCCATCAAGGTGGGCGAGGGAGATGTCTACATCGCAGGCGGCGTAGAATCTATGAGTCGCGCACCGTACTCCCTCCCGAAGGCTGAGGCGGGATTTTCCTTTGGCAATGTCACTGCTTACGACACGGCGCTTGGCTGGCGTTATCCCAATCCCAAAATGAAAGCCATGCATGGCACCGATTCGATGGGCGAGACTGCCGAGAATATCGCCGCAGAACGTCCGCATATCACGCGCGAAAAACAGGATGCGTTTGCAGCGCGAAGTCATCAACGGGCAATTGCTGCCATTGATTCGGGACGCTTCAAACAGGAAATTGTGCCGGTGACCATTCCCCAGAAAAAAGGGGACCCGAAAATTGTAGACATGGATGAACGCCCGCGCCGCGACACGACCGTGGAGAGTCTCGCCAAACTCAAGCCTGCCTTCCGTGACGGGGGAACTGTGACGGCTGGAAATTCGTCTGGGCTAAATGATGGTGCATCGGCGCTTTTATTGATGAGCGCAGAAAAAGCAAAATCATTGAATCTCAAACCGCTTGCCCGCATTGTGACCTCTGCTTCGGCTGGAGTTCCGCCGCGCATCATGGGCGTTGGACCTGTGCCAGCCACGAAGAAGGCACTTGATCGGGCCGGTTTGAAAATCAAAGATATTGGTCTGATGGAATTAAACGAAGCCTTCGCTATTCAATCGTTGGCTGTGATCGAAGATTTGGAAATTGACTCGGAACTTGTCAACGTCAACGGCGGCGCGATTGCGATAGGGCATCCACTTGGCTGTTCGGGTGCGCGTTTAGTGACCACGCTTGTCCACGAGATGAAGAAGCGCGGAAATGTTAAATACGGTGTGGCGACTCTTTGTGTGGGCGTCGGACAGGGTGAGGCGACGATTATCGAGTATCTGGGTTAGAAGGTTTATTTAACCGTCAGGAGAACCATGAAACGAATTCTCTTTTTCCTAATTCTGGCTTTACTGGTCGTCGCCTGCGGACCAGATATTCAAACCAATGGGCCCGCAGAATCAACAGAACTCGTTGTGGCGGCAACCGCTACTTTGGAAGATACACAAGCTGTGCCGCAATCGATGGTTGCACCTGAAGAAACACTGCTACCCGCTGACATCGATGCGCCATTGATCGAGGCGCCTTCTATCATTAACATCGAGATGTTGGATGAAGTGTATGGTTGGGCGCTCACCGAGACGCAAATCATCCGCACCAACGACGGCGGCGTGACCTGGTACAACGTCACACCGCGAGACCTCGCCGACGTGGGCTTTGTCTATGTGAATTTTTTTGACATGGACACCGCCTGGGTGCAAGTCCCTGATATGAATCAATATCCCAACGGCGGAAAATTATTCCATACGATCGATGGCGGCATTACATGGGAATCTTCCGCAACACCTTTTAGCAGCGGCTCGCTTCATTTTGTCGATGAAGCGAACGGTTGGATGATGGCAGATCTTGGCGTAGGCGCCGGTTCGATGGCGATTTCCATCTTTCAAACGACAGACAGTGGGAAGACTTGGAATCGCGTCTACACCAACGATCCCAATATCGCTGATGCCGGCGTGACCCTGCCGCTGAGCGGACTCAAAAGCGTGCTCCTGCCGCTCGATATGCAAACTGCCTGGGTAGGTGGGGTCGTCTATGCGCCCGGCGAAATGTATCTCTTCCGCAGCCGGGATGGCGGCGTCACCTGGCTTCAGATCAACGTCGTCTTGCCTGAGGGCGCGGGCGAGAGTGAAGTGAGTGTGCAGGGCATCCAATTCATTTCAGAGACGGAAGGTCTGCTCGCTCTGCGCCTGACCTCGCAAATTCCACAAACGGTTATCTACACCACCAAAGATGGTGGTGTCACCTGGTCACTTTTGCCGGTCCGTTTCGAAGGCTATGGTTTGCTGCAAACGCCGTCAGCGAATGAGATGATCTTCTATGGCAACGACCAGTTTTACGTCACGAAAGATGCGGGCAATACCATCGAAGAAGTGCAGCCAGATATTGCATTCGGCGAAACCATTCTAGACATGAGCTTCGCCAATTCCCAAACCGGATGGGTCGTGACATATGATCAGATTTTGTACAAGACGACCGATGGCGGCGCGACATGGATTTCGCTCACGCCCTAACGCCTCATCCCTGACCCGGAACCTGTTTGCCCAACGATGGCTTTTCCCTGCGGATGGTTTGTAACTGCGATGTTGTAAAATTATGTCAAAGGAGAGAGCCCTATGAATAATTTAGTTCGTGATTGGATGTCCAGCCCCGTTGTGGTCGTTGACCCTGATTCCAGCGTGTCGCATGCAATGACCTTGATGCGTCGTCGCAATATCCATAGTGTCGTGGTGGATATCAGCCAGAAGAACCCTGCTTATGGCATTGTCACCACCACCGACATTCGCGACAAGATCGTGGTGGAAGGACGCAACCCGGCGGAGATTACCGTGCGTGAGATCATGTCTGGTCCCATCGTCACGGGCAATCCGGAATGGACACTGGCGGAATGTTCCCGTTTGATGCAAAAGAAAAAGATCCATCACTTGCCCATCGCAGACGAAAGTGGCACGTTGATCGGTATGATCTCTGCGACAGACATCTTCATGGCGGTTGAAGAGCAGGGTTGGATCGAAGAAAAATAGTGTGGAATAAAAAAGTCGCCCGGAAATTTCCGGGCGACTTTTGTTTTGCTTATATTGCTTAGGGTTGCGGAGTTTCCGTCTGCGCGGCTTCGAGCGTGGCAACCGACTCAGCTTGAGAAGTCTGTTGAGCGGCGGCGGCTTCTGTGGCGGCGCTGATGAAACTTGGTTCATTGGGGACGCGCTGACGCCAGAAGTCGAAAGTCTCCACGCTGTATTCTTCGCGGATGGTGGTGAGCCACGCATCGAAGGCAGCATCCTTCGCAGATTGCAGTTGCTCGGCTGTGAGCGGACGTTCCTGCTTGTCGATCAACTGAATGATGTGATAACCAAAGCTGCTTTGCACCGGCTCAGTGGTGATGTCGCCGGAATTTTCGAGGGCGAAGGCAGCCGCTTCAAACTCAGCGACCATGGCACCTTTGCCAAACCAACCCAGGTCACCGCCTTGGGCGCCAGAACCGGTATCGGTCGAAAGCGCACGGGCGAGTTCGGCGAAGTCTTTGCCTTCTTGCAGGCTTTGGATGACACCCTTGGCTGTCTCTTCATCCTCAACGAGGATATGACGCGCCCAAACTTGCGTATCGGTAGTGGCAACATCGGCAGCGATCTCTTCCTTCAACTTGGTCAGAAGGAGTTGATACTCGTAAAACTCGCGATAGTAGCCCTGATCGAAACCGAATTTTTCCAAATTCTCATCCGTATCCGCGAGAAGCTGTTCATAGCCCTCTTGCGTGTAGGGAGTGGAAGTGGGTAACGCGGTGGCGGTTGGACCAGCAGTAGGAGTGGCGCTGGGGGCGATGGTTGCGGTAGCCGTTGGCTCATCCGCTTCTTCCGTCGATGTAGAGGATTCTGTCTCTGACGATTCAGGTGTCGCTGTGAATTGAGGCGTTGCCGTCACAAGTTCAAAGATCTCGGGTGAGTTGTCTTCGAAGACGATCTGCGTCGGAGTTATGGTGGGGGTGGGGCTGCCGTTCGGATAGAAATCGTACCCCGCCCGAATGGCTTCGTCGAGTTCTTCTTCGCTGACAGTGATGCCGCGCTTCTCGGCTTCCTGCCTGACGATTTCTTCGTTGATCATCTGGTCCAGCACGATCTGCCCGACGGTTTCAGGCGCGGAAAGCTGGAACTCAATCTGTTGTAACTGACTGCTGAAGTCCATGCCGAAGAATTGAGCATACTGTTGATATTGTGCGTACTGGGTCAGCAGGTTCTGACGTTGAAGGCGCACACGCGCCTCGAAATTTCTGGCAGTGATTTCTGTTTCGCCTACTTTGGCAACTGGACGGTTGATCTGGAAGAAGTTGATATCCAGCCAGCCGTATATCAGCAACGCCACGACCACGGCGAGGATTCCAAAGAACGTATAAAGGATGAGGCGGGTTTGTTGTTGTTCACGCTGCTGGCGGGCAACATGTTTCTTATGGACGACGGGCTTTTTGCCCGAATCTTGGGTCATTCTCATGCTCCTTAAAAAAGCAACGAATTACCGGCACAAATTCGGGGCATGGAATGGCTCCCATGCCCCGAGAAAGTCCGGCTGGCAGGATTAGCGGTCGTCTGCGGATCTGCCGTGGAAGGGCAAGAGCGCCACATGGCGCGCCTGCTTGACGGCGGCTGCCACGGCACGCTGGTGCCTCGCGCAGGCGCCAGTCTGGCGGCGCGGGCGGATGCTGCCCTCTTCCGTAACGTACTTGCGCAGAAGATCGATCTTCTTATAGTCGATCGTCAGGGTCTTGTCGGCGCAGAATTGGCAGAACTTGGGCTTCGCAAAGAATTTGCGATCACCGCCGCGTTCCGAGCCTTCCGAGCCTGAAGTGTTTCGTTCTTCACTCATGATTTACTCCAAAATACATAGTACCGCGGAGCGGTATTTAGAAGGGAAATTCCTCTTCCGCCGTGCCCACGGTCGGGTCGCCGGAAGCGTTCTCAACTTCCTGTGAGTTGTTGTTATTGGAATCGCGCCGGTCACCAAGCATCATCATTTCGCTGGCTACGATCTCCACGCTGACGTGTTTCACGCCTTCCTTGTCATCCCAGCGGCGGGTTTGCAGGCGTCCTTCCACATAGACCTGCTGTCCTTTAACGAGATATTGTTTGCAGATCTCCGCCAGCGTTCCCCAGGCGACCACGTTGAACCATTCGGTTTCATTATGGCGTTCGCCATCGGCGCTGTTCCAGGTACGTCCGACTGCCACAGTGAACGTTGTCACCGGCTTGCCGGAGGGCGTGTAACGCATCTCGGGGTCTTTTCCAAGATGTCCAATGATCTGTACTTTATTAAGACCTCGGCCCATGTCAATCTCCTTGATAATAATAAACTGCCGGGCAATTCCAAACTCAACTATCCAACTACAGAAAGCATGTGTCGCAAGATCGACTCTTGGTAACGCAGGTTGCGTTCCAAGCCGGATGTGGCAGCGGGATTCATGGTCACATTCAGCAGAACGAACTGACCTTCGCGGTGCTTGTTGATGGTGTAAGCCATACGACGGCGGCCCCAAACCTCAGCCTTGTCCACGCTTCCGCCTGATTCGCTGATCCATCCTTTGACCTTCTCGAGCACGCCGTTAAAAGCAGTCTCATCCAGGTCGGGCTGGATCACGCACATCAATTCATAATTGCGCATAGGGAAAACCTCCTTTCCATGGGTTTGTTCCTGTTCAAACCGTAGGCTCGCCAGGAACGGAAAGGCACGTATATGGAGACGTACCTATTTGATTAGCGGGCAAAGTTTACCACAAGAATCCGCTCTTGAGGATGAAACCCCGCCTCTTCTTTGACATGAAGCGGGCACTTCCCATCGAGTTGACTATCTCACGTAGATCGGATTGCTATAAATCCATCCGCGCCGTTTGCCCAAATAATTGCGATACGCTTCGATACGATAAACACCTGGCTCAGTTGTGATGTGCGTACAGGCAAGTTGATTCTTCCACGTTTGAATGACCTGCCCATCTTTCAGCAAACGGACTTCTGCATGGGAGGGGAGTTTGGCTTGCAAGGTCACGCCGCCTTTGGCGGAGATTTCATCGCCCATAACGGCTGAGCTTTCACGTCCCTGCGCCGAAAAGCGGAATCCGTTTGTGGGGGCGGGCATGTCATACCCGACGAAGCAATGTCCGGCGGCGAGAGATTTATAGATGAGGGATTTGTCGCTGGTCACATCCCCGCTCAACGGTTCAGAGAGAAGCGCGTGTGTGTTGACCGTGCGGAAGTGGAATTCATATGGGAAGATGGTGCGATGGATCGGTCCCAAGTGCATATCCAATGCGTGAGCATCCGAGCCGCCAATGGCGACCACTTTGTTTCCGGTGGCGAGCAGTTCGTCCCATTTGGCAAGCGTGTTCGGGATGGGTTGGCTGGCGACAAAGATGGGGAAGAGAGCATAAAATACGCCGTGCAATTTCGTGGGGACGACGGTTTTCAGTTCACTAAGCGCGTTCCATAACTCGATGCCGGTGTAATTTTGCACAGACCAATCTTCCCATGAGATGTCAGTCTCGTTGAAGGCTTTCGCTTCCGGGTCGTCGGGATGCGCCAGGAAGGAAAGTCCGCCCGCTTCGCGGACCTGGTTGATCAGCTTCTGCGGATTCTCGGCAAAAGTCGCCATTTCACGACTGGTGCCAAATACAAGCAGGTGATTCTTCTGTGGGTCGCGTGCCTGGTCATGTACCTCTTCGCCGATGAGCATGAGGATTTTCTTATTTTTTTCCTTGTAATAGCCTTCAAAGCCTTGCACAAGTACATTGTGATCGGTGACGATGACCGCATCCACATTCGTTTTGAGCGCGGCGGTGGCAATATCTTTGTGTGTGCCGCTGCCATCGGAGTAGCGAGTATGCATGTGCAGGTTGATGGTGACTTCGTGCATCGATTTCCTCGTAAGAATAGGTGACAGTCGCGGAGATGGACTGTCACCTTGGTTTAGTAGATTCTCATATTCCAACCAGCGATTGTTTGACGATTCACTTCCCGAACAGGTATAATTTGCCCGCTAAATTCTAGGAGGCACAACCGCATGGAAAATTTTTTGGATATTGCTTTGATTATAACCTCAGTGGGTTTGATCCTCAGCGTCATCCTGCAGAGTAAGGGTGCAGGGCTGGGTGGTCTGACCGGCGCGGATACTGGCGGTGTGTTTACCGCCCGCCGCGGCATTGAGCGCATCCTCTTCTGGGTGACGATTGCACTGAGTGTGATCTTTTTTGCGCTAGTGATTACGATCATCATCCTCGGACAATAATCACAACACCCCTGAAAGGTCCGCCTTGCCATTTGCCCATGGGTATGGGCGGGGTGGACCTTTCTTCTTTTCCACCCCCTACTTAAACATATGAAACGATTACGCTGGCAGATTCTGGTTGTTGCCGTCACGTTGGTCATTGTCGCTTTGCTGTTGCTCAGCCAACAACCGGTGAGTGTCATCACGCTGCCCG
>JAHDWC010000077.1:0-8379 GCA_023382575.1 Anaerolineales bacterium | reverse complement strand
AAGCCGCACCCGGTGGGATTTACACCGAGGCGTTGATCGGCTCGATGGGGCGTTTGAACCCCATGCTCGATTGGAACAATCCGGCCGACCGCGACGTAAACCGGCTCATTTTCAGCAGCCTGGTACGTTTTGATTCGCGCGGATTACCCCAACCAGACCTGGCTGACTCGTGGGGCGTGTCTGCGGATGGGGTCATCTACAACTTTACGATCCGCTCCAACGCCACCTGGCATGACGGACAGCCTGTCACAAGCGACGACGTTCTTTTCACCATCGAGCTGATCAAGAGCACTGGTTCACTTTTCCCGCAAGATATTAAGGACATGTGGTCGCAGATTCAAGTCCGACAGCTTAACGACAAGACCTTCCAGTTTGAACTGCCCGAACCCTTCGCTCCATTTTTGGATTACGCTACCTTTGGCGTCTTGCCCAAACATATTCTCGAATCCGTTCCTGCGGATCAGTTAGCCAGCGCCGAGTTCAACCTTAAGCCAATTGGCTCCGGCCCATATAAATTTGACCGTCTGCTTACCAGCGGCGGACAGATCACTGGCGTGGTGTTGGTTGCCAATGAAGATTTCTACACCCAGCCAGCTTTCATCGAGCAGGTTGTTTTCCGCTATTACCCGAACAGTGCCGCCGCCTTCGATGCCTATCAGCAAGGCGAAGTGCTTGGCATCAGCCAGCTGACCGAAGACGTCTTGCCGGCAGCTCTGGCAGAGCCGACTTTGTCAGTTCACACCAGTCGCCTTCCTCAAATGGGATTGGTCTTTCTGAATCTCAACAACCCCAGTATTTCCTTTTTTCAAAATGAAAATGTCCGCCGCGCGCTGATGCTCGGAGTGAATCGCAACATCATTGTTTCGCACATTCTCAAAGGTCAAGCTATTGTGGCGGATGGTCCCATCCTGCCGGGGTCGTGGGCGTACTACGAAGATATCGAAAAGATCGCGTATGACCCGGATGCTGCCATCAAACTGCTCAACGAAGAGGGATTTATCTTCTCCGCAGGCAGTGACGTCCGCTCCAAAGACGGTCAACCCCTGACATTTACGCTGGTCCACCCCAACGATGAGACTCATACGCTGATAGCACAAGCCATCCAATCAGATTGGGCGTTGATCGGCGTGCGTATTGAATTGCAATCGGTTGCCTACGACTCGCTGGTGAATGACTATCTCACGCCGCGCAATTACGAAGCCGCCCTTGCAGACATAAACACTTCTCGCACGCCAGACCCAGACCCGTATCTCTTCTGGCATCAATCCGAAGCGACCGGCGGACAGAACTACTCGCAATGGGATAACCGCACGGCGAGCGAATTTCTCGAAACTGCCCGCGTCCTGGCGGACTTTTCAGAACGTGCTCGTTTGTATCGCAATTTCCAGGTGGTTTTTACGGAAGATATGCCGTCCCTGCCGTTGTATTATCCCGTCTATTCTTATGGCGTGGATGTGCAAGTGCAGGGCGTTCAGGTCGCGCCATTATATGACACAAGCGACCGGTTGGCTTTGATCGATGAGTGGTATCTGGTGACGCGCCGCACGCTCGAAGAGCAAACGACGGAAGAAGCACCGACAACAACACCGTAAATAGATAAAGGAGAAAACCATGTCAGACGTCCAGCAGGCCTTGGAATATGTCCGTTCGAACCGTGAGCGATACCTGAATGAGTTGAAGGAGTTTGTCGCCATTCCATCCATCTCCACGTTAGATGAGAACAAAGCAGATGTCCAGCGTGCTGCGGAGTGGGTGGCGGGACAGTTGCGTTCCTTTGGCATGGACAATGTTCAGATCATGCCGACTGCCGGGCATCCGGTTGTCTATGGTGAGTGGATGGGCGCTGGTAAATCTGCGCCGACCATTATGATCTATGGGCATTATGATGTTCAACCTGTCGACCCGATTGAGCTTTGGTCGTCAGACCCCTTCCTGTCTGAGGTGCGAGGCGAGTATTTATTCGGGCGTGGCACGTCAGATATGAAGGGTCAGGTGGTGGCGTCGCTTAAAGCCGTTGAGGCGATTGTCCGCACGACAGGTTTGCCCGTGAATATCAAATGGTTGGTCGAGGGCGAGGAAGAGATCGGCTCGGAACATCTCGGTGACTTTATCAAAAAGAATAAGAAACTGCTCGCCAGTGACTTTTGTTTGAATCCCGATGCGGGCATGCTTGCGCCTGATAAGCCGACCATTACCACTGGTCTGCGCGGACTCGCATACTTTGAGCTGCGCGTCTTCGGGCCGGATAAGGACCTGCACTCTGGTTTGTTCGGCGGCACGGTTCATAACCCCGCTCAGGCGTTGATCGAGTTGATCGCTGGCATGCACGATAAAACTGGCAAGATCACTGTGCCAGGTTTCTATGACAAAGTCCGCAAGCTGAGCAAGAAGGAACGCGAAGATTTCAAGCGCCTGCCAATCAAAGACAAAGAATTGCTCAAGATCACGGGTGTGCCTGCGCTGTGGGGCGAGCCGCAATTTATCCCTTCCGAGCGGATTGGCGCACGCCCAACCCTTGAGGTCAACGGTTTGCTTTCCGGCTTTACGGGACAAGGTTCGAAGACTGTCCTGCCGGCATGGGCGATGGCAAAGATTTCCTGTCGCCTCGTACCAGACCAGACCCCCGAAGAGACCGAAAAACTGTTGCGTGCTTATCTCAAGAAGAATGCGCCCAAGACCATCAAATGGGAATTGAAGAATCTGCATAACGCAGGTGCCGCCTTGGTTGAGACCGATTCAGCTGGCGTACAGGCGCTGGCGCAGGCGCTTCAGACGGTGTGGGGCAAACGCCCCTACTTCAAACGCGAGGGCGGCTCCATTGGCTCCGTGGTGTTGCTGCAAAATTACGTCGGCGCGGATTCACTGCTCACTGGCTTTGGACTGCCCGATGACAACGTCCACTCGCCAAATGAACGCATGCACCTGCCGACCTGGTACAAAGGCATCGAAGCGTTTACTCACTTTTTCTATAACTTCAAATAAGGATGAAAGAAAACCTGACAGGCATTGAATACCTGTCAGGTTTTAAGAATAATTATGGAAGATCGAATCATTTCCTACGGCGGTCAAGCCGTGATCGAAGGCGTGATGATGCGCGGGCAAAAAGCTTTTGCCGTTGCCATGCGCGCGCCCGACGGCAACATCGTCGTTCATACCGAGCCGCTTGCCAAGGTCTATCGCTCTGGCATCACAAAAATCCCTTTTCTGCGCGGTGTGATCTTGCTGTGGGATGCGCTCGGATTGGGCATGCGCGCCTTGACCCTCTCTGCGAACACGCAAACCGGCGAGGATGAAAAACTGGAAGGTCCGGCTCTTTATCTGACCTTGGGGCTGTCCCTCGCCTTCAGCATTGGACTCTTCTTTTTACTCCCTGCCGGACTTGGCGGCTGGTTGGAACATCTGCTGGCACAGACTACGTCTGCATTGTGGTTGGGGAATCTGCTTGAAGGCGTGTTGCGCCTTATTCTGTTGGTTGGTTATATCTGGGGCATTGGCTTCATGCCCGATATTCGACGCGTCTTTCAATATCATGGCGCGGAACACATGACCATCAATGCCTATGAAGCTGGCGCGGAATTGACTCCCGAAAATGTGGCGAAGTATCCCATTGAGCATCCACGCTGTGGAACAGCCTTTCTGTTGACATTGGTTCTGCTTTCCATTTTGGTTTTCACGGCTTTGGGTCCGCTGCCGATCTGGTGGCGACTTGCCTCTCGTATTTTGTTCATCCCAATCCTGGCTGGCATTGCAGTCGAATACATCCGCTGGACGGCGAATCATTTGAAGAATCCCATCGTGCAGATGTTGATCAAACCCAACCTGGCATTGCAGCATCTCACCACCCGCACGCCCGACCTTGCTATGCTGGAAGTCGCCATTCAATCCTTCCAGTCCATGCGCAAAGCAGAGTCCGAAGTCGTTGTGTAAGGGATATACTTGTATAAAAAGAGACAGCCGAAAGGTTGTCTCTTTTTATTTTTCATTCATTTTTCCCTGTTAGTATTTCAATATGAAAAACATATTTGTCCGCAAATTGTGGCTCATACTTCCGGTAGGATTAGTCTTGTTGGGCGGAATCTATTTCGTGTTCACGTTGGGGCGTCCTGCGCCAATTCCCACAAAATACCAACTTTATGAAGGCGTGACCTACCGACGGATGGTGGAATATCTTCCACATGCCATGATCGCGCATGTCATCATCATTGACAGAAAAGTTGGCGGCACAAGTTTTCTCGTCACCCCTGCGGATGAGGTGGAAGATGGCGCTCTCAAAGCGCGCACGACCTCAGAATTTCTCGAAGAGACTGGTGTACAAATCGCCATCAACGGAGATGGATTCTTCCCGTGGTGGTCGCGCGGACCAGCGGATTATTATCCGCACAGCGGTGATCCAGTCACGCCGAATGGCTTTACCGCCTCCAATGGGACGATATACGCCGATGGCTTACAGAACGATAAGCCTGAGCCGACGTTATACGTCAGCCGTAGAAATGAGATTACTTTCAACCAGCCGCCGAATAAGATCTTTCATGCACTCTCCGGTGACCGGATGTTGATTCAAGGCGGCGAGATCATTGCGGGCTTGGATGATGCGGTCATTCATCCGCGCACGGCAATTGGAACGAATCGCAACGGACGTTATGTATATCTCATTGTTGTGGATGGGCGTCAGCCGTTTTACAGCGCTGGGGCGACGTTTCAGGAATTGGCAGAATTGTTAAAAGACCTTGGTGCTCATTCCGCGATGGCATTGGATGGAGGCGGTTCATCCACGCTGGTAGTGGAAGGAGAGAATGGCGATACGATTATTCTAAATTCCCCGATTGATAATTACATTCCAGGAAGAGAGCGACCCGTGGCGAATCACTTTGGGGTTTTTGTGAATCGCTAAACGATCCATGGATGCGTGGGGGAGATCATGCCTGTAGAGATGGAATGAATGATTCGATGAAATCCATCGAATCATTTTTTTTCTTTAACAAATTCATTATCGCAACTATTCTGCAATCTCGCCGCAATCGTGCTGTAATGCGTTAACTCCGAACAGACCTATAGAATGTAATAGAGTTTTGACCATTCGTTATTTCAAGTATTTTGCCGATGCTTCGGCAGTTTGGAGGACACATTCATAACGATACACGCGGCAAGTGACTATTCCCTTTCCATAATTTCCCTATTCCACTTGTTTTCATCAAGGAGCATGATTCAATGAAAACCAATCAATTGGTCCGTATTACTCTGCTGATCGCAATGGTATTCAGTGCGTTCAGCATCAATACGCCGGCACAGGCCATGGATGCATTGCCGGCGCAAATTATTATCCGCAGCACCACCTATTGGGATGCTATCTTCAGTGGGACTGTGAATTCCAACCGCTATGAACGCTGGTCGCTTCAAATCGATGAAGCTGCTAATTTTTCTGTGACTGTTACCACCCAAACGGGTGATCTGACGCCTGCAATCTATTTGCTGGATGCGAACGAGAATGAAATTGCGAATGTAGCCGGAACGCTTTCTCAGGCGGTTCTAACTACCAATCAGCCTGCGGGCGATTATTTCATTCAGATTCAGCCTGCCACTGGTGGTGGGACGTATAACATGGAGATCCGCCCGGTGGTTCCAGTGGAAGATCCGAATGTGAACATCGTGTTGAATCCGGCGAGCATCCTCGTGGGTGAGACGGCGACTGCGACAGTCTTCCTCAACAACATCCCTGAAGGCGGTTACACCAGCGCGGAATTCGCCTGCACATATGATCCCGCCGCGGTTGAGATCAGCAATATTGCCGAGTCGGGACTCTTTGGGTCCGATGCCGTGGTGGCTGTCAACGGACCGGCGAACGGTTCATTCATCTTCGCAGTAGCTGGCAGCAATGGACAGAAAGCCACCGCTGACGGCGCTGTATTCGCGTTCTCTGTCAAAGGCTTGCAGGCGGGCGAAGTGACCATCACTTGTCAGCCGCGCGTTTCCACTGGCGGCGCGTTAGAGGCGCTTGATCCGGCTTCGATCACGTTGGTCATTGCCGCGCCGGAAGGTACGCTGACCGGAACGGTCGATGTGAGCAAACCTGTCACGGTCACACTCTACAACGAAGACTCCTCAGTTGCTGGTACGACCACCGCGGATGAGAACGGAAATTTCAGTTTGAGCGCACCGGCTGGGTCCTATACGGTGATTGCTTCGGCTCCTGGCTTCTTGAAAGCTCAGGGTACACCGACCCTGACCGGCGGCGCTACCACCACTATGCAGACCATCAGCCTGCTTGCCGGTGACATCGATGGCAATGATGTGATCGACCAGTTCGATGCCTTGACCATTGGCATGAACTACAACCTTGCCGAACCCGCTGCCGCTGACCTGAACAACGACGGGACGATCAACGTCCTCGACTTGGAACTCCTCGCGGCGAACTATCGCGAATCGGGCGCGCTTGCCTGGCAGTAACCTACACTCAACCAGCACGGACGCGCTGACTTTCATCAGCGCGTCCGTCCATTGGAGTGCTCAATGAAAAAAATCATCTCACTTCTCATCGCAATCCTCTGCCTTATCCCGTTGGCATCTGTGCAGGCGCAAACTCCGGAAACAATCTGGATCACGACGAATACCACCAGTTTCAAGACCGGCGAAACCGTGATCGTCACAATCAACGCTATCTCGGCTTCTCCGATTCAGGGACTGACCTTCCAGATCCGATACGATCCAGCTTGTCTTGAACCGGTCAATGCCGCCACATCCATCCCCGGTATGAATGGTTTGTCTTTACCGCAGACAGATGGATTCTTCGATGCGTCCTTTGCAAGTACCACGCCGCAGACGGCAAATGGGGTCATCGCTGAAGCGCGTTTCACCACGTTGGGTGCTTGTCAAACCAATGTCACGCTCGAAAGCGCGGCTCTCGTCGTCAAAAATGAATCCGGTTTTGCCGCCCCGTTGGAAAGTGTTTCCATTGGGGAAAAGACAGCCCCTCTCGCCATCAGTGCCGAGAAGGGATCGCCTGCTGATTTGCCCTTGCTTGGGACTCCAATGTCCATGAGTGTTGAGCCGGATGGCTCGGATTCTTCGCTTCCTACGGGGACGATCATTGTGCTTGCCATCATCGGCGTGCTTCTGTTGGTCGGTATTTTCATTCTCATTCGAATCTTAAAAGGGAACGACAACGGTTAACCCTTTCAGATGTACGTTCAACCAGGATGGCAGCCATGAAGTTTAAGGTGCCCGCACGAATTTTCATTCTTGTTGCCTTGCTTCTCTCGGTAATTCCGGTGAGGGCAGAGGCGCTAGCCGTCGCCGCCCCGCCAGCGGATATGTTCCAACTCCCGTGGGAGCAGGGACTTGCCTGGGTGGCGTATGGCGGCTTGGACAACGGCACCCGACGCCCCAAGACCAGCCCGCATTATTATGGGTTGGGCGGCGCAGTGGATTTTGCTCCGCGCGTCAATATGCAGGTCGGTGAGGATACTTCCAATGACTGGGTCACCGCAGCCGCGGCTGGGACGGTCTATCAGGTATCCTCGTGTTACGTCAAGATCGATCATGGCAATGGCTGGCTCACCGAATACTGGCACTTGGACAAAGTCCAAGTCAAACTGGGAGATAAGGTCAGTCGCAACCAACGCCTCGGCACGATCCATAACAATGCCAATCAACAAGTGTGTCTGGGAAATGAATACCCTGGACCTCACTTGCATTTTGTTTTCCGCCCCAAAGTCACTGATACGTTATTTGCAGGCTGGGCGGTCAACTACAACGTCTTTACGAACTCAACCACCTTTTCAAAAGGCGGGCAGTCGGTGGGGCTGCTCAAACCGCTTTTGAATGTTCCCAATCTACAGATCGTCTCACGCGGATTCATCCAGTGGGATACTTTGTATTCCGGCACAGTTGACCCATATCGGTATGAACGTTGGTCGTTGATCCTCGCAGAACAAACCACCTTCAACATCACCGTCAACCCAACCAGCAATGGGCTTGTACCTGTCATTGTATTGTTGAATGGGGATGGAACCGAAATCGCGCGCGGAAGCGGCACTCTGCACACCACTCAGCCCTTGGGTTTCTACTCGGTTCAAATCCAGTCGGAAGCGGGTACAGGCTATTACAGTTTGATCGCCACCCGTGAGGGCGGCATCCCAACCGAAACGCCGACAGTCACAGGCACTCCTGCCACATCGACTGCCACTGGGACTCCGCCCACCGCAACGCCAACGGTCACAGGCACACCGCCTACCGAAACCCCAACTGCCAGTGAAACACCGATCGCGACCCATACCCCAACTTCGACAGGTATCGTTGTCGTAACTGATACTCCCATTGTCACAAATACGCCCACGACGGAAGTTGTCATCACGGATACGCCACTCTTCACCGAGACGCCAA
>JAHDWC010000076.1 GCA_023382575.1 Anaerolineales bacterium | reverse complement strand
GCGTATTACCGATTGGAATTCCGCGCCGAGTGGCTTCGGCTAGATCAATGTGATCCACACCGACGGACATACTGCTGATGACTTTGACTTGCGAACCAATGGCATCCATCAACTCGGCGTCGATGCGTTCGGTCAGCAGGCAGAGTAGACCATCCACCCCGCGGACTTTTTCGAGCAGTTGCTCACGGGTCAGCGGAAGGTTGTGAGTCCAAATCTCCAGCGTAGGAAAATGCTGTCTGAGGAGATCCAGCCCAAGGTCTGGAATGAGGCGGGTGACGAAAATTTTTGGGTGAGTCATGTCCAGAGTATAATCCGCGCATGTCAAAAATCAAACAAGCCAGTTCACGAAATTGCTTCATCTGCGGAGTGGAAAATCCCGTCGGATTGCATTTGCATTTTTACGAAACCGAACCCGGCGTGATCGAAAGCGAATATACCGCGCCGGAACATTTTGAAGGCTTCCCCGGTGTGCTGCATGGCGGCATCGTCGCGGCGATCATTGACGAGGTTTCGGGACGCGCATACATGGGCAATGACCCGGAGAATCCGCGCTTCATGTTTACCGGAAAGTTGGAAATTAAATACCGAAAAAATGTACCCATCGGAAAGCGCTTAAAAATCGTCGGCAAAGTGCTCGAGAATAAAGGTCGCATTGCCAAAGCCTGGGGCGGCATTTACGATGCCGAAACCGATGAACTGTACGCAGAAGGAACAGGCATGCACATCAATGTGCCTTCGGATAAATTCGATATGAGCAAGTTGGAAGAACTGGGCTGGAAAGTGTACCCCGACTAAGGAACAGATCGTGAAACGCCGCATACTGCTTGGATGGTTGGTTCTGGCTTCGGTGAGTTGGGGTTTACTCTTCGCACCGAGTCGTTCTGTCTCCGCTCAGGCGTGCGGCACGCCTGATGCGGCCGGCGGTGTGACGCCTTGTCCGCCAGCAGGCGACGAAGAGGAGCAAGAGGGTCCGGTCAACCGACGACGGACAGCCACATCCATCCCGCCGACTTTTACATCCACGCCAACTTCAACAGCGACAGACAGTCCGACGAAGACTCCCACTTCATCCGCCACACCGACAGCGACAATAATTCCAGACACCATCACTCCCTCAGTCACACCGACAGCGACTTCGACGTCTACGCCAACCCCAGTGCCCTTATCGCAAAGTGTCTTGCCGGGTGCCGGGATTGGTGTACTGATCTTGTTTTTGATCATCGGCTTGTTATTGCCTGCCATTCAAAAGGTACGCGTCGCAAAACGGGGATATTAATTCAAAATTCCCTGTTACTTTTTCGAACCTCCTGCAACCTATTAACGCGCGCACTATTAGGAGGTTCATGGTTTCCCTTATGTCAACTCACACCAAACAGATCGACGAAGCCGAGCTGGCGCAGCTTGCAGCAACGGACACGGATGCGTTCGCGGAACTCTACCGTCAGAACGTGACCCGCGTCTATCGCTATCACATGGCTCACACCGGCAATGTAAAAGACGCAGAAGACCTGACGTCGCAAACTTTCATGGCGGCGCTGGAAGGCATCCGCTCGTATCGTGGCAGCGGCTCCTTCGTAGCATGGATCATGGGAATCGCTGTCAAGAAGCGTTACATGCACTTTCGTGGCAACAGGTACGAGGTCCCATTGGAAGATGCGCTTCAATATCCCAGCTCAAGTTTGCCCACCGACAAGGCAGCGATGCAACGCCTCAGGCTTGCATCCATCGCCCATGCGCTCAGGCAAATTTCCTCTGATCGCGCCGAAGCCATCATCCTGGTGTACTTCGGCGGATTATCCAATACCGAAGCCGCAAATGTAATGAAAAAAAGCGAGTCTTCGGTGAAGATGCTCGTCTCACGCGGATTGCAAGACCTGCGCGAGCGGACCTCCCTGCGGATGGAGGTGGAAGAATGAACGAATTTAAAAATAGTCCAATCGAAAAAACAATTCAGGAAGTTGCCGAAGATGTGCAGC
Organism: Anaerolineales bacterium; assembly: GCA_023382575.1. GTDB lineage: Bacteria > Chloroflexota > Anaerolineae > Anaerolineales > Villigracilaceae > Villigracilis. Next base: position 16,299 of record JAHDWC010000076.1, on the reverse strand, counting down.
CCAATATGATGTTCACGGCAGAATTGGAAGCGAAATTGCGTCAGGCCCATAAGCCGCGCAAGGCTTTCTCATTCTCCCTGCGTGGCTTCGCTCCTGTATTAACCAGCCTAGTTGCGCTCGGCGCGTTGACCTTTTTTATGGTCTGGATCTTCAACACGGTCGATCTTCAGCCGGCACCGGGCAACGACTTTGCCTGCCCTGTCACCCAGCCAAATGGAAGTCTACCTCCAGGCGAGACGGTCAACTCACCGCATTATCTGGGTAACGGCGAATTGTGGACTTCCTTATGGCCCGATGGAAAAGTATATATGGAGCTACACAATCAGGAAGCCGACGGGTCGTTTGCGATGAAATGGGGGTTTGTACGCGCCGTGACTGGACCACTGACGATTGAAGGTCACCGCCTCGATGCGGAAGCCGAACCACTACGTGCCTTCATCACGGATGGTTATGGGGATACAGGCTTACAGGTTACTTCATTGATCTTCCCAACCACCGGTTGCTGGGAAGTAACCGCACGCGTCGGCGAATCCTCGCTGACCTTTGTCACCGAAGTGATTTTCAGCGAGGAAATGCCCACGCCCGAAGCGACCACGCTCCTCACCACAAACGAAACCTTCGAATACGAAGTGCAGGAAGGCGACACCTGCTCCATGCTGGCAGACCGTCACGGAATCAGCGTTGAAGAATTGATGGAGTTGAACGGACTGAACGAATGCACCATCTTCGTCGGCATGAAATTGAGATTGCCAGTGACAGACAACGCCACGCCTCCGCCACAGGAAGGTGGATATGATTGGCGCGGCATAACGCTCTATCTCGATGCAACTTTGCCAGAGATACCTTCAGACGTGACGATCTATCAGGCACAGGCAGAAATCCCCGCCACCGTAGACGATGCGAGGGCATTTGCCCAGCGCTTCAATCTGACCGGAGAGATTTACCAAGTCCCCGGAGAAATGCCCGACACGACGAACTATCTCATCGTGGACGGTAATCGTCAGCTGCGCCTCCGCTCGGATGGATACTTTACCTATATCCTTGACCAAACTGCCTGGTCGAACAGCCCCATCTTTGTCAGGTATGAAAATGGCGAGACTATCATTGCCGAGTTCATGCAAACGTATGGCTTTGATTCCGCCTACACCATTGAGTATTCTGAGTCTTATAGCGGATATTTCGTCACGCCGCTCACTCCAGATGGCTTCTCTGTTTGGCTCGGGTACTTTAACGCGAACGGACTCTTGTTCCGCTTCAATAACAATGGGCTACTCGCCGTTGAAGCCAGCCTGCTCAGGTATGATGAAGTCATAAACGCTTCCATCATCAGCGCGGAAGAAGCTTTCCAACGGGTGTTCTCTGAAAATACTACCTATGGAATCAACGAGGGCATGCGTTCAGGCGGTTCAGTTAACGTTCAAGCCTGGTCACGCCAGCGGATACTGGACGAACCCGTCACTTATTTTGGCTGGCTCAAATCCACCGGCGCATCCATCGATGGAAACGCCCCGCTCATCACGTTGGACGGATATACCGTCACAGGCAACACAGCGGATATTGCGCCCAATACCGAAAACATATTCATCGAAGCAGTCGGCTCCTTCCATGAAGAAAATGGATTCAAGACCTTCGCCATGGAGTCATGGAAGGTATACGAAGGGTATGAGGAAGGTCTTCAAGGCAGAGTTGAACGTGAAGGCGACCAAGTGTTCATCACAGTTGTTGAAGGTCCAAAACTGCTGCTGCCAGATTTTCCCGCTGATATCCCGCTGCCGGTTGACCACTTATACATCATCGGTGTGACACGCGGCGACGTCTTTGAGTGGAAAACCATCGACACGCGCACACAAAACGGCGGAGGTGGTGGAGGCGGAGGTGGCGGCGGATTCTACAAGATCAATGTCAGCGGCGTCCCCGTTCCCATCCCACCGACCGCTACCCCCACGCCTGAAGCGGAGTTCTCTCAACAACCTATTGAGGCTTTGCGCGGCATCGTCAGTGTGACCATCTACGTTCAGGAGGATGGAACCAAACGCACAGAGTACTTGTTTATTGCCAGCCAGGGCTTCACCGAATACCCCTACATGACTCTGGAAGGAGAAGGGCTGGATGAGTTGAAGGCTTACCATAACCGTCCCATTGAAATTTGGGGCAGTGTGGATCGCATCAACGAAAACGGATTGCCTGTGGCAAAAGTCGAACGCTTTGAGATTCCCTTCCCCGATCTTGCGCCTCAAGTGTTGCAAGGCAAGACCAGCCTTATCACGGTCAATGGTGAAGAGCTTCTGGTCTTCGTGACAGAGGATAGCCAGTCTTATGTGTTAATCTACTCCGATGGCAGTGCCATGATGGATAGTGGCATGCCCCTAGACACCTTGCTAAACGTTGAAGGGTTGGCAATCCCCGGCGAGACGTATGGAGGCTATCCTGCCTTACGCATGTTCGGCATGGGTATAGCTCTTAACCCAGATACGGGCGAAGAATTTGACTATATCCCCTCTGCCAGCACGCCAAACGAAGTGCCCGATTTTTCCGCCGCGCCCAATACAACGGTCACGGCGACCATAGAGCAAGTTGACCTGATCTATTACACACCCAACCCGCGCTACACCGTGGAAAACCCCGATCCGCTTTACATCCAACCTGTGTGGCGTTTTATCGGGCACTACAGCAACGGCGACGAATTTGAAATACTCGTGCAGGCGCTGACGAACGAATTCCTCCTGCCCGAATACGAAGACGTCCCGCCTTTAGGATAAACAAGCTTTCTAATTGCAGTACAATAACACCGCCCTCGTAAAGGGCGGTGTTACTTTCATGGACGAACTCATTCGCATTCTCACCTATGTCGCGGTCATTGCCTCGGCAGTTTCCGGCGCACTTGAAGCACGCAAATACAATATGGACATCGTCGGCGCAACCACGATTGCGTATGTCACAGCCTTTGGCGGCGGAACTGTCCGCGATTTGCTGCTGGGACGCACCCCGGTTTTCTGGGTCGGTGACCCCGGTCTGACAGTGACCACACTCATCGTGGCATTCGTTTCTTTTTATCGCCTCAATCTGGTCTCCAACAACTTGCTCATCGTCGCAGACGCCATCGGGCTCGGCATCTTCAGCATCCTTGGTGCGACGTATACCTTGCAACTGAATCTCTCTCCCATCGTGGCAATTCTCATGGGAGTTGTCACCGGCATCTTCGGAGGTGTGCTGCGCGACCTGCTTTGTATCCGCATTCCGAACGTTTTCGGTCAAAGCAATGAACTATATGCCACATGTTCCTTCGTCGGCACAGTGATCTTTATTCTGCTCAACGCGCTTCACGTCAACACTGTATTCGCATCCTTCACCGGCGCAGCGATCATCTTCATCATGCGTTTGCTGGCACTTCGTTTCAAGATGACCCTGCCCTCTCCCTAACACCCCGCAATGGGTATAATCACAACATCCACGGAGGCACTTCATGATCTCAAATTATCATCGACCCAAAACACTGGATGAAGCTCTCACGCTTCTGACTCAACCCAACACGGTCCCACTTGGCGGCGGGACGCTTCTTTCCAAGGCGACGGCTGACTCTGTCGCCGTTGTAGATCTCCAATCCCTTGGGTTGGATGCGCTTCGCGTCAGCGGCAACGAGCTGCAAATCGGCGCGACCTGCACCCTGCAATCCCTGCTTGAATCGGAAAATTGTCCCGCATCCTTAAAAGCTGCGCTCAAACTCGAAGCTCCGCTCAACATCCGCAACACCGCCACCGTCGCAGGGACCGTCGTCGCCGCAGACGGACGCTCGCCTTTCGTCACGATGCTTTTGGCAATGGATGCAAAATTGGAACATAGACGATTGACCGCAGACCAGCCATCCTCAAATGTCCTCAGTCTGAGTGAGTTCATCCTCACCCATCCCAGCGGACTCGTCACCTCGATCATTCTCCCACTCAATGTCAAAACCGCATTCGAGTTCGTCTCCAAAACCCCTGCCGATAAACCCATTGTCTGCGCCGCGCTCGCGCAATGGAATTCAGGTCGGGCGCGCCTCACGTTGGGTGGTTATGGCAAAACTCCGCTTTTGGCAATGGACGGCACCGAAGCGGACGGCATCCAGGAAGCCGCCAGGAATGCCTATCACGAAGCCAACGACGAATGGGCATCTGCCGAATACCGCATGGACGTCGCCGCTGTGTTAGCGAAGCGCGCACTTGAAAGCCTGTCATGACACCAAAAGATAAAATCAAAGCCTTTGAAGAGATCGCGCGCATCTTCGGAATATCCAACGAAAGCGCCAAATATTTTCTTAATCACGTTCAAAAAAGCTTCAAGGTGGAACGTCCGCCGCACAAACTCATCCTTGAATTTGTGGAAAAGCAGACGTACCCCTATCAGCCCACACCATACGATGTCGCCTCTGCCATGAAAGAAAGCGGCGTGTGGAATTACGATCTCGGTTCCCCGCCACCTGCATTGGAAGACGAAGACGATATTTATCAATAAACACAAAGGGTCACGAAGGAATATAAAAGATTTTGTTTTTCCTTTGTGACCTTTTGTGGCAAAAAGGACTCTCCCTTGAATCCCATCTCAAAAGCGCGATACGTGACGAATCAATTTACATGGATTCCCATCTATCAAGAGTTAGCCAGGGAACTGGCAAACTGGGAGAACCGTCAGAGTGAGCTGATTGCATTTCTCGAAACTCTGCGCCGCGACGGATTCGTCATCACGCCGCTGAATGACAAAGATAGCACGGGTGCCCGGCTCCTTTTAACCGGGATTGACCCGTTCACTTTTTTCGGGGTTTTCAATAGACGAATTGGGCAAGAACAAAGAATAACCATCCTTTCAAGAATGAGGGATTTCTTCAAGTTAAAGAACGATGTACCAGAAGACTTCAATGGGCTACCTATCCTTAACAACCTAAAGTCTTGGTTTATATCAAATCAGATCTACAGAAAAGAAGATGATATAACAAAACTATGGAAAGTCTTTAAACTTGCATTAGACAGTAATCCCTTAGAAAATAAACGATTTCTTACTGCCTTCGATGATGCTTTGTCAGTAAGAAATACAAATGTAAACTTAACGATGGGTCTGTTTTGGATAAACCCAAACGCCTTCCTAAGTCTGGACCAAACAAATCGAATTTTTTTAAAAATCGACCTTCCGGCATCAGGCATATCTGCCGAATTTTATGCTAGAACAATCAGACAATGTCTAAGTAACGAAAAGTCTTTCCCTGAGGTCTCGCTTGAAGCATGGAGTAGAGAAAGCAAGAGGAAAAGCATGATAAGCGAAACAAACAATAAATATAATAACGGAATAAATTATTGGTTAGTAGGTGCCTATTGGGATGATAAGGATCCAGCAGATCAGACAGAGCGTTTCCTAGCAGAAGGTATTTGGGAGAACGGTTATCAAAACAAATACCTAGAAGATGTAAAATCAATGAAGGTTAATGACAAGATAGCAATTAAAGCAGCTGGCACTCAGCGCAAAGGCTTGCCATTTAATAATCAAAATAAAACCACTTCCCGAATGATAATTAAAGCGATTGGAATAATTGTTGCCAATAGGAATGATGGTAGAACTGTAGAAGTTGAATGGGAAACAGATTTTCAAGAAAAAGCATGGTACTTTTATACAAACAGAAGTACATTATGGCACTTAAGGTTTGATAAAGAGTACAAACTCCGAGAACTTTCTGAAAAGCTAAGAGATTTTGTATGGTTTGGAAAAGAGCAAGATTATGAATGGTTCTGTAAACTTTGGTGGGGCTCAGACCAAATAACAGTTTCATCAAAAGAAGTCTCAGAAACTAGCAAGCTACCTTATGGTATCGAAGATATTGTTATATCTGGTATTTTCCTAAAAGAAACAGAGTTAAAAGAAATCCTTGAGCGTCTGCAAGCCAAGAAAGCCCTCATTCTGCAAGGCGCGCCCGGCGTCGGAAAAACCTTCCTTGCCCGAAAACTTGCCTATGCTCTCATGGAAGAGATCGACCCTGAACGCTGCGAGATGGTGCAATTTCATCAATCGTATTCGTATGATGATTTTGTGCGCGGATATCGTCCCATGCCCACGCAAGCAGGGACGTTCGGCTTGCAAAATGGCGTGTTCTATGAATTCTGTCAACGCGCCGCAAATGACCCTGACCATGAATATGTCTTCATCATCGACGAGATCAACCGCGGAAACTTGAGTCAAATTTTCGGCGAGTTGCTCATGCTCATCGAACATGACAAACGCGGCGTGGAACATTCCGTCCCGTTGGTATATCGCAGCAAGGACGAAGAGCGCTTCTACATCCCATCCAACCTTTACCTCGTCGGGTTGATGAATCTCGCCGACCGTTCCCTCGCCATGGTCGATTACGCCCTGCGACGGCGCTTTGCCTTCTTCACGCTTCAACCACAATACGAGAGTGACCTCTTCCGCCAATGGCTGCTGGACCGAGAGATGAATCCGCGCCTTGTAGAGCGGATCATCAAACGCATGACAACGCTCAACCAAAAGATCAAGGAAGACCCACTGCTCGGCAAAAATTATCAAGTTGGGCACAGCTTCTTTTGCCCGAAAGGCGAAAACTTCAATGGCTTGGGCGAGGACTGGTATCAAAGCATCGTCCGCACGGAAATTGTCCCCTTGCTCAAAGAATACTGGTTCGATAACCCCAAGAAAGCCGAAGACGCCGAAAGGGACTTGCTCGCTCCATGAGCCAAAGTATTGCCGCAACAAAAAATATCCACCCAACAGAGAACGGAATCCCCATTCGCAATCTCTGGTATATGTTGCTGTATGCATGGAACGAACTCCCCGATCTGAAAACTGCTGACCTCGGCGATGCAGAAGATTCCCCGACACTCGATGCCCTGTTCGCGCTCATGCTGACGAAACTATTGCGTCAACGTCTGCGGATCGGCTTGGGGCGCAATTACACCGAAGCTCACGGGGCGATCAAAGCCATTCGCGGTCGCGTCAACTTCAATGAAAGTTTGAAGCGCCGCACCTTCGAGCAGGGTCAAGCCTGGTGCGAGTATCAGCCATACGACCAGAACACTCTCAAAAATCAGATCATCCGCAGCACCCTTCAAGTTCTTATTCGTTCTGGAAATTTCGGTTCAGCCAATGAGTTGCGCCATCATCTGCAAATGGTATTTCGTGCGCTCGATGGCATCGACTTGATCGAACTTCACCCTGACTTCATCCGCAGAGAACTTCTCAACCGCCACGACCGCGACTACCGCTTAATGCTTGCGATCTGCGAACTGATTACCCAGCGTCAAATGCCAATGGAGGCAGCTGGGACAAGACTCCAACCTACATTGGATCGGGACGCGCTAACGCTTCATTCCATTTACGAACGATTTGTCGCAAACTTTTATCGCCTCCACCTTAAGGGCTGGTTGGTCACTGCCCAGAAGCCTTTACACTGGCACGAAACCTTTTCCTCCGACCTCTTGCCGGTCATGCGCCCAGACCTGGTTTTGGAAGAAAAATTATCAGGCAGGATTTTGGTGATCGACACAAAGTTCACTGCAAAGAGCATTCTTCAAAATCAATGGGGTAAATTGGAATTTGATTCGTCACACTTGTATCAGGTATATGCGTATCTGAAAACGCAGGAGCATCTCTCGGATAAACATCGTCAGGCGGAAGGAGTTTTGCTATATCCATCGATTGAGTCGGGTAGACTCTCGCAAAGAATCCAACTGCAAGATATGTCCATCCGCGTCGAAAGCGTGGACTTGTCCCTTCCCTGGCAGCAGGTCGAAGAACAATTGCTGGAGATCGTGAGCGCGAAGCATTGAAAGCTTCGGTGATATAATAACCACATATAACAGATTGACCGTGTCCAAGCGCCAGTCCTTTTGTCGGACTGGCGCTTTTCTTTTTTTCACAAGGCATCGAGGAGAATTTTATGAGTTTTCAACCGGGTGATTGGGTCGTTCACTGTTCGCATGGTGTGGGGCAGATCAAGAACATCGAAGATCGTTCTTTTGGAGATCAAAGCATTCCCTATTACATGGTGCAGATCGGTGATCTGACCATCTGGGTTCCCGCTGACGAAAACCTGGACAAGCGTTTACGTTTTCCTGCAAGCCAGTCGGAATTCCAATCCTTGCTGCATACACTGTCCAGTCCGCCTGAAAGCCTGCCCACTGACCGCCGTCAACGCAACCAGCATCTATTGGAGTTACTCAAAGATGGCAGCGCCGAAACCTTATGCAAAGTGATCCGCGATCTTTCAGCAATCCGCAAACACCGCACCTGGAGCGAATATGACCGTGATCTGATGCGACGGCTACAAAAAACGCTGATCGGGGAATGGAGTTTTATTTTTTCGATCACCCCACAAGATGCAGAGAACGAACTTCATAAACTCTTAACCCCGAATGCTGTATAAGGAAATCATCATGCAATCCGAAGAAAAAACCATCCTCCAGCGCGTCGTCGAAAACTTTGCCAACAATGGCATCACCACCGATGAGCAGGTCACCATCGTCTGCGTTCCCAACGGAAAAACAAGTGCCATTGAAAAAATCGGCGGCGAAGGACGCACCGTCATGCTCGATGAATATGCTGTCAACCACAAGCTGATCCGTGCGGGCTACAGCAGTCGCAGCAACACAGTCTATTTGAGTTTGATCAGCGGATAAATTACCCCTCCAACTCTCCCCAGCGCTCGTAGGCTTGGGAGAGTTCTTTTTGGATCTGTTCCAGCCGCTCCACGGCTTGGGTGATGATCGCGCCTTCCTGTTGATAAAAGGAGGGCGCTTCCATCTTAAGGGTGAGTTGCTTCTGTTCTTCTTCGAGCTTTTCTATACGTTGAGGCAGTTCTTCGAGCTCGCGTTTCTCGTTGTAACTTAATTTGCGAGACTTAACCTCAGGCTTGGATTCTGTTTGGGTTGTTTGAGCAGGCTTGGTGTTAGGCTTTGAAGCGAGCGCTTCATCCAGTTGCTTCTTCCAGTCTTCGTATCCGCCGATGAATTCTTTCACGTCGCCAGAGCCATCCAAGATCAAAGTGCTGGTGACGATGTTGTTGAGAAAAGCGCGGTCGTGGCTGACGAGCAAAAGCGTGCCTTCGTAATCGAGCAGCAGGTCTTCGAGGATTTCGAGCGTTTCAATGTCGAGGTCGTTGGTGGGTTCGTCGAGGATGAGCAGATTGGCGGGCATGGCGAAGAGACGCGCGAGCAGAAGGCGATTGCGCTCGCCACCCGAAAGCGCCGTGATGGGCGCGCGGACACGGTCTCGCGTGAAGAGAAAATCTTCGAGATAACCCATCAGGTTGCGCGTGCGCCCGTTGATGGTGACGGTGTCACGTCCCTGCCCGACGTTATCGAGCACGGATTTGGATTCATCGAGTTGGGTGCGGAGTTGGTCGAAGTACACGATGTCGAGATTCGTACCATGACGGACTTCACCCGTCTGCGGTTGGAGTTGCGCCATGAGCAGCTTGAGCAAGGTCGTTTTACCCGAACCGTTTGCACCGACAATACCGATCTTGTCGCCGCGTTGAATGGTTGTTGTGAAGCTGCGGATGATGGTTTTCTCGCCGTAGGCGTAACTGATATTTTCCGCTTCGATCACCAACCTGCCAGAGCGCTTCTCCGTGCCAATCTGCATTTTCACTTTGCCAAGCAACTCACGCCGCTCGGAACGCTGTTGGCGCAATTTTTTCAGCGCGAGCACGCGTCCCTCGTTGCGGGTGCGCCGGGCTTCAATGCCTTTGCGGATCCAGGCTTCTTCTTGCGCCAGTTTTTTATCGAAGAGCGCGTTTTGGGTTTGCTCGGCGGCGAGCATGGCTTCTTTGCGTTCGAGGAAGGTCGGGTAATCGCACGCCCAATGGTAGACGCTGCCGCGGTCGAGTTCGATGATGCGGGTGGTGAGTTTCTGCAAGAAGACGCGGTCATGCGTCACGAAGACCAGCGTCCCGCCCCAGCGTTTGAGGAAGTCTTCGAGCCAGTCAATGGCTTGGATGTCGAGATGGTTGGTCGGCTCGTCGAGTAGGAGAAGGTCTGGATTGCAGACCAAGCCGCGGGCAAGAATGACGCGACGTTTCATCCCCGCTGAAAGGGTTTCAAAGCGCGCCTCGCCGTCGAGTTCCATCAATGAGATGGTTTTCTGCACTTGATTGTCGCGCTTCCAATGATGTTCGTCGTCGGCAAAGTCGGTGTCGATGAGACCCGAAGCGATGATGTCCGCGATGCGTCCGTGCAGGTCTTGCGGCACCTCCTGCGGAAGATACGCCGTGCGGACGTTCTGCTGACGGGCAATGATGCCATCATGCGGCTCGACATCGCCATTGAGCATTTTCAACAGCGTGGACTTGCCCATGCCGTTGCGTCCCAACAAGCCGACCCGCTCGCCGCGCTCAATCTGAAAACTGACGTTGTCCAATAAAGGATGCCCGCCAAAACCAATGCGGACTTCCTGAAAGCTAATTAACGCCATGCAAAAACCTCTGGGATGATTTCATGAGCGCGAATTGTAGCCGATAATACGAATTGCGGATGAGTCTGGGAAGGGTATAATCCCAGCCTACTACCAAACTACAAAACGATCTAACTACTCAACTACCTCATGCTCATCGTCGTAAAACTTGGCACCTCCACCCTCACCTCTGGCACGCCCAAAATATCGCCTCCATTTCTTGTGGAATTTGCGCGGCAGATCACCCAACTTCAAGCGCTGGGACATCAAGTCATTCTCGTTTCATCTGGTGCAATGGCAGCGGGACGGGAAAAACTTGGCTACCCTCAACTCCCCAAAGGATTGCCCGCCAAGCAAATGCTGGCAGCCATTGGTCAACCCAGACTCATGGCAATCTACGAACAGATCTTCGGTCTATATGGGCGTACTGTGGCGCAAGTCCTGCTCACCCGCGCGGACCTCGCTGACCGCCGTCGCTACCTAAACGCCCGCAATACGTTGACCGCATTGATCGAACAAGGCACACTTCCCATCATCAACGAAAATGACACTGTCGCGACCGAAGAGATTCGCGTGGGTGATAATGACAATCTCTCCGCGCTTGTCGCCAATGTCGTCGAAGCGGATATGCTTATTCTGCTCACCGATCAACAAGGTCTCTTCACCGCTGACCCGCGTACCACTCCCGACGCGAAACTGGTTGAAGAAGTAAACGAGTCGGAAATTCCACAAGCCATTTGGGAATCCGCGGGTGGGAGCGGCACAAAGCTTGGCACGGGCGGCATGGTCACCAAACTACAAGCCGCCGACCTTGCGCGTCGCTCTGGCACGATGGTTGTCATTGCCCAGGGAACAGAGCCAAACATCCTCACCCGCCTCGCAAATAACGAACGCATTGGCACACGCTTTATGCCCGTCATCTCTGCGATTGAAAGCCGCAAGCGATACATCCTGTCGGGGCGGCTCTCACCGGGGCAGATCACCGTCAACGATGGAGCAGCTTCGGCGTTGAAACGAGGCGGAAGCCTTTTGCCCATCGGCATGACTCGGATCAACGGCGACTTTGATCGCGGCGACACCGTCCGCATCCTCGACGAAAGTGGACGCGAACTCGCGCGCGGCATCAGCACTTATTCCAGCGCCGACCTCGCCCGTCTGCGCGGACGTCACTCCGACGAGATCGAGTCTTTGCTCGGCTACGACTACGGAGACGAAGTCATCCATCACAACGACCTCATACTTCTATAAGGATTTTCATGCTGACCGAACTTGGAAAACGCGCCAAACTTGCCGCCCGAAAACTTGCCCGCCTCACCACAGAACAAAAAAACGCGGCGCTTCATCGCCTAGCCGATGCTTTGCTCACCGACCAGAAGTTGATTCTCGCTGCAAACTTGAGTGACATCGAGTCTGCCAAAACAGCAGGGCTTGCCCCAGCCATGATCGACCGACTGATGCTAAACGAATCTCGCCTCGCGGATATTGCTCACAGCGTGCGCCTCGTTGCAAATTTACCTGACCCGGTCGGCGAAATCTTCGAAGCATCCACTCTGCCGAACGGACTGCACGTCCGCAAACAACGTGTGCCAATTGGCGTGCTGGGTGTCATCTACGAAGCGCGTCCCAACGTCACCGTGGATGTGGCAGGACTTGCTCTCAAAAGCGGAAATGCTGTCATCTTGCGCGGCGGGAGCGAAACGTTAAACACGAACCGCGCCATGATCACATCCCTGCAAAAAGCTCTCAGCGCAAGTGACATCTCCATTGACGCCATCCAATTTATCGATAGCCCTGACCGCGCCCTCGTCCTGGAACTGCTCCACCTCAAAGACTACGTGGACATGATCATCCCGCGCGGAGGCGCAGGCTTGCATAACTTTTGCCGCGAGAATAGTCACATCCCCGTCATTACCGGCGGCATTGGCATCTGTCACCTTTTCGTGGACGATACCGCCGACCAGGATGCCGCGTTGAAAATCATTCACAATGCCAAGACTCAACGTCCAAGTGTGTGCAACGCGCTTGATACGGTTTTGGTCCATCAAAATATTGCAAAGGAATTTTTACCTCGTATCATTGATCAGCTCGCCCCGGCAGGAGTCACCTTCCGCGCCGAGCTAGGAGCGATGTCCATGCTTCAGCATGAAACTGTCTTCCCAGCCGGGGAAAAAGACTTCGACACCGAATGGCTTTCACTCGTGCTTGGGCTGAAAGTCGTCTCCGGGTTGGATGAAGCGATTGATCACATCGCCGCGCACAGCACCGCCCATTCCGATGGAATCCTCACCCAAACTGATAGCAACGCTCAACGTTTCATCGCCGAGGTGGATTCTGCGGCGGTGTATGTCAACGCCAGCACACGCTTCACCGACGGCACTGAGCTCGGCTTGGGCGCGGAAGTGGCTGTCTCAACGCAACGACTTCATGCCCGAGGTCCCATGGCGCTGCGGGAGCTTACTACCTATAAGTGGGTCATCGTTGGCGACAATCACGTTCGGGCATAAAAGGCACAATCATCTACACCGAAAGGTATAATTCCTTCCGTGTCCACCCTGCCCCTCAACCAAATCCTGCAAGGCAACTGCATAGACGTGCTCAACTCCCTGCCAGAAAAATCGGTGGACTTGGTCTTCGCCGACCCGCCATACAACCTTCAACTGCAAAACGATCTGTATCGTCCCAACCTCAGCAAAGTGGATGCGGTGGATGACAACTGGGACAAGTTTTCCAGTTTCTCCCAATATGATGAATTCACCTCTAACTGGCTACGCGCAGCAAGGCGGGTGTTGAAAGATACAGGCACGATTTGGGTCATCGGCTCGTATCACAACATTTACCGCGTCGGCGCGGTGATGCAAGATCTGGGCTATTGGATTCTCAACGATGTGGTCTGGCTCAAGACCAATCCCATGCCGAACTTTCGCGGCGTGCGTTTTACCAACGCACATGAAACTCTGCTCTGGGCGCAAAAGGAACAAGGCGCAAAATACACCTTTAATCACAAGGCGATGAAAGCCCTGAACGATGACCTGCAAATGCGTAGTGATTGGGTCATCCCTTTGGCAACGGGAAAAGAACGCCTCAAAACCAATGGGACGAAGACTCATCCCACCCAGAAACCGGAAGCACTCTTATACCGAGTCATCCTCTCCAGCACCAACCCTGGTGACATGGTGCTCGATCCCTTCTTCGGCAGCGGCACAACCGGAGCCGTAGCCAAAAAACTTGGACGTAACTTCATCGGCATTGAGCGTGAGAAGAAGTACATCAAAGCCGCGCAAAAGCGGATTGACGCAATCAAGTCCGCACCGGCTGAGGCGTTGGAACTGCCCGAGAAGCGCAACCAGGAACGAGTTCCGTTCGGAGCGTTGGTGGAGAATGGCTATCTCAAACCAGGGCAAAAACTCCAATACGCCAAAGGCAAACGCGAAGCGACAATCCTCGCCAATGGACATATCAAATGCGGCAAACTCATCGGCTCGATCCACATGGTTGCCCGCGAACTGACGAACGCGCCCGCCAACGGCTGGGAAATGTGGCATTACACAGAACGCGGTAAACTTAAGCCGATAAATGAGTTAAGAGAAAAATTTAGAAAAACCATTAACCGCAAAGCTCGCTAAGGGCGCTAAGAAAAAATTCTTTGCGTTCTTCGCGCTCTTGGCGGTTCAAAAATAGGAGAAATATGTCGAAGTCTTTCGCCCTCATCAAAGAACAACAAATCCCCGAGATCAACTCACTCGTGCAATTGTGGGAACACAAACGCACCGGCGCGCGCCTGCTCTCGGTCATCAACGACGACGAGAATAAAGTTTTCAGTATCAACTTCCGCACCACGCCCAAGGACTCAACCGGTGTGGCGCACATCCTTGAACATTCCGTGTTGAACGGCTCGGAAAAGTACCCGGTCAAGGAACCATTCGTGGAATTGCTCAAAGGCTCACTGGCAACCTTCGTCAACGCATTCACTTTCCCCGATAAAACTTGTTACCCTGTTGCCAGCCAAAACGAAAAAGATTTTTACAACCTCATTGATGTTTACATCGACGCGGTGTTCAATCCCCTGCTCAAAGAAGAGACTCTCATGCAGGAAGGCTGGCACTACGAGATCGAAGACCCGTCCGCGCCGCTGACGTATAAAGGCGTGGTCTTCAACGAAATGAAGGGCGCGTATTCCTCGCCCGATAATTACCTTGCCAAGGTCATCATCGAGTCCCTCTTCCCCAAACACATCTACGGCGTGGACTCTGGCGGCGACCCGGCAGAGATCACAAACCTCACGTACGAAAACTTCTTCGCATTTTGGGAGACGTATTACCACCCCTCCAACTCGTTCATTTTCTTCTACGGCAACGACGACCCCGACACACGCCTCAAACTGATGGATGGCTATCTCAAGCCGTTCAAAAAGAAGAAGGTCAAATCAGCGGTGCCGCTTGCCAAGCCGTTCAAGAAAGCCAAGAAACTTGAGTTCCCCTACCTCGCCACCGAAGGCGAAGACCTCGACAAAAAACATTTCCTCACCGTCAACTGGAAACTACCCGACGCCTCTGACCCCGTGCAAGCGATGAGTTTCCGCACTCTCTCACACGCGCTCATCGGCACGCCCGCTTCCCCCCTGTATAAAGCGCTCACCGATTCAGGCTTGGGTGAAGACCTCGCAGGCATCGGTCTCGAAAGCGACCTGCGCGAGATGATCTTCTCCACCGGACTCAAAGGCACCAAAGCCCGCAGCGCTAAAAAGATCGAAACGCTCATCTTTGACACCCTGCAAAAACTCGTCACCGAAGGCATCGACCCCGACACCATCGCCGCATCGATCAACACGCTCGAATTCGCCATGCGCGAAAACAACACCGGCGGTTTCCCGCGCGGCATCGCCATCATGCTGCGCGCCCTCTCCACCTGGCTCTACGATGACGACGCCTTCAAGACCCTCGCCTTCGAAGCCCCGCTCGCCGAGATCAAGAATCGACTCGCCGCCGACTCGCGCTATTTTGAAAAGATGATCCAGACTCACCTGCTGGATAACGTCCACCGCACGGTCATTCGCCTCACACCTGACGTGGAGTTGGCTCAGCGCCTCGAAGCGGAGGAAACGCTCAGGCTGGATTCCGCCAGAAAAACCATGAGCGATGACGACATCCGCAAGCATATTGAAAATACCAAGAAGTTAAAAATCCGTCAGGAAACGCCCGACAACCCCGAAGATGTTGCCAAACTCCCTGTGTTGGATTTGGAAGATTTAGATAAAGAAGCCCGCACGATTCCGATTGAAGAAATTCAGGTGCAAGACTCAAAGGTCTTGTATCACGACATCTTCACCAACGGCATTGTCTATCTCGACCTTGCCTTCGACATGCGCGCCATGCCGCAGGAACTCCTGCCGCTGACGGAAGTCTTCGCGCGCGCATTGTTCGAGGTGGGCACCGAAACCGAAGACTACGTCAAACTGTCGCAACGGATCGGGAAAAGCACCGGCGGAATCTACGGCTCGTCGGTCACAGCCACCCTGCAAGGGTCAAGAGAGAGCCGCGCGTATCTCACCATCCGCGGCAAGTCCACCATGAGTCAAGCCAATGAGATGTTGAGCATTCTGCGCGATGTCCTCCTGACCGCGAAGTTCGACAACAAGGAACGCCTCAAGCAAATTGTGATGGAAGAGAAAGCGGGCTTGGAATCGGGCTTGGCGCCCGCGGGACACCGCTTTGCGAACATGCGCCTGCGCTCGCAGTTTGGCGGCACGGGCTACATCAACGACCAGACCAAGGGCATTGGTTATCTGTTTGCGCTACGTGAACTTGCAACCGAGATCGATAAAAAATGGGCAAACGTGTTGAAGAAGTTGGAGACCATCCGCGAGACGCTCAT
>JAHDWC010000075.1 GCA_023382575.1 Anaerolineales bacterium | reverse complement strand
TCTATTAGAATAAGCCCGGCCAAAAGGTTGGCAGGAAGTGGTGCAGCAGCGCGTCGATGATCAATCCGATGATGAGGTAACCACCGAACTTGCGGTTATGCTGAAAAGCAAAGCCTGAGAACCAGACCGGCCAAGCGGGCCAACCTTCGGGGGCTTTGGCAGGCTTGGGTTTGTTCATCACACCGATTGCCATCATGGCTTCTTTGTAAGCAAGGAAAATGATCAGCATGGCGGGGGTGAAGTAGCCATCGAGCACCAGATAGAGTGTGACCAGATAGATCAAGACAATGGCAACCTGATTCACGCGGCGGGCATTTGCCTCCCCCACGCGGACTGGGAAGGTGCCAACGCCCTTCTTGCGATCATCTTCGCTTTTATCGATATGCTTGGCTACGTTGATGCTAGCCACGCTCAAGCCGAATGGGATCCCCGCAAGCACCACGTTCCAATCCCAAATCCCTGAAAGGACATAATACACGCCCGAAATCAGGACGGGACCCCAAATCAGGAAAATCAGGAACTCGCCGAGCCCCCAATATTTGAAGGGATAGGTATACGCCAGCAAGACAATCGCGCCAAAAACGAACAACCCAATGGTGGTCGTGCTGAACCCGGTATGAAACAACGCATAAATTCCCGACAACGTGGCAAGAATACCGCTGACAATAAACCAGCGAATGGAAGTCTTGTTATCCCAAAATTTTTGAACAAGGGGATGAACACCATACGCCGTGCGGAAATAATAATCATGATCCACGCCGCGATTGAAATCGGTGTAATCATTGAGAATATTATTCGTACCATGGGCAATGAAAAGACCGAGTGTGACGATGATAAAAGTCAACCAGTCAAAATGACCGTCGCGAGCAGCAAGGATGCCCGCAATCACACAGGAATATACCGTGACCATGGTCACAGCAGAACGGGTGGCGATCAACCACTTGGAAACAACATCGAGCGCATCCCACTCTTTTTTGTCTTCCATTTTAATGAGCTGCCAGGAGGCTTTACGCCACATAGCAAAATTGATGTGCATGTTACTCTCTCCTTTGATTAAAAATCGAACGGCTTGCGCCGCTAAAAATTCATCGATACGGGATTATACAACCATCTTGTGAAAAGTGGAACTTACTCGATTAAACAAAAAATCCCCGAAAAATATCGGGGATTTTACGCCTCTACATCCCCTTGGCTTTTGCCTCATTCCAGAAAATATCCATCTCTTCAAGCGTCATCTCCGACAAATTCCGTCCCCCCTCACGGGCGCGGAATTCCACATGCCCAAAGCGGCGCTTAAACTTCAGGTTCGCCTCTCGCAGCGCGGACTCGGCGTCTACATCCCGCCAGCGGGCAAGGTTGACCAGCACAAAGAACAGATCCCCCAGCTCCCCTTTCACCTGTTCAGGGTTCTGCGCGGTTTTGATCTCCTCGATCTCTTCGCGGATCTTATCCAACACGCCTTCGATCTCGGGCCAATCGAAACCTACGCGCGCGGCCCGCTCCTGATATTCCTGGGCCTGATTCAAAGCCGGCAACGCAGCCGGGACGCCATCGAGAATCCCCTTATCTTCCTTCTTTTTGCCCCGCTCCTTCTCCTTCAGCTTCTCCCAGTTTTGAAGCACATCATCCACGCCATCCAACCTCACATCCCCAAACACATGCGGATGACGGCGCACGATCTTGTCGTAAATATGCTTCAGAATTTCGGTCATATTGAAGTCTTTGGATTCGCTGGCAATTTGAGCATTCAGGATAATCTGAAGCAGGAGATCACCAAACTCTTCGCGCATGCCTTGCACGTCACCCGCATCGATCGCGGACAAAGCCTCATACGACTCTTCGAGCAGGTGCTTCCGTAAGGTCTGGTGCGTCTGCTCCTTGTCCCACGGACAGCCGTCTGGCGCGCGCAAGTGAGCCACGATCTCGGCGAAGGCTTCAAAGGAAGTTCCCTCCCCCAGCGATGGGACAAAGAGCGAAATGGGATAGGTCTCTACTTCGGGAAAATCAGCCAGCTTTAGTTCTTTCCCTTTTCCGCTTCCGACTACCCAGACAGTATGACTACCCGCAAAAGCAGATAATAAGACAGTTTTTACCTGCATGGCTGATTCCGGCGAGTTGATGCCGAGGATGAGTGTGTCAACATCTGGCGGGGTGGGCAGGTAATGCGTCGAGCGGAGAGTCTCTGCTTCGAGCAGGGTCAACTTTGAGGGCGGTTCGAGGCGAAGCGTCTCAAATATGGATGCGATGTGGTTAAGATCCATCTTGTCTCCTTAAAAGGCAATTGGTAATTCGCGATCACGAATTACCAATTACAAACCAATCCATATCTTTTGTAAAGAAGATTAGCGTTTGGTGTAGGTCGGGGCCTTGCGAGCTTTCTTGAGACCGGGCTTCTTGCGTTCCTTGATGCGGGAATCGCGGGTGAGCAGTCCCTTCTTGCGCAGGGCAGCTGTCCACTCTGCGTTGATGCTCTGGAGGGCGCGGGCAATGCCGAGGCGGACGGAGTCAACCTGTCCGGCTACGCCACCACCGTTGACGACCACGGTCACGTCGTACTTGTTGGCTTCCTGACCAACCGCGTTGAACGGGCGCAGGATGCTTTCCACGTCGCCGAAGCGGGAGAAGAACACTGCCGCTTCTTTATCGTTGACAGTGAACTTGCCGCTGCCAGCCGCAACGCGCACGCGGGCGGAGCTTTCCTTGCGGCGACCAACACCTTCGTAATATTGAGCCATATTCTCTTACCTCTTATTCCAAAACTTTCGGGTTCTGCATGCCATGCGGATGTTCGGAACCGGCGTAAAGCTTCAAACGCTTGAGCACCGAGCGTCCCATGCGGTTATGCGGGAGCATGCCCCACACCGCTTCGCGCAGGGCGCGGTCGGGATATTGAGCAAGCTGATCGCGCAGGGAAATGCTCTTGATACCGCCGGGATACCCCGAAACGCGGTGATAATACTTGGAAACCAGACGGGACTTGGTCTTGGTACCGGTCACGGTCACGCGGTTGCAGTTGACCACGACTACAAAGTCACCCATTTCCACGCCAGGCGTGAAGGTGGGTTTGTGCTTTCCAAGCAAAATATGCGCGATGCGCGCGGCAAGGCGACCGAGGTTCTGACCTTCCGCATTGATGACAACCCAGTCGCGCTGAATGTCAGCGGCTTTCGGATAATACGTCTTCTGTTGCACTTTCGTCTCTCCGTTTTTTTAATATCTTTCCAAATGATCCATAATCAACATCGACCAGCGTCAACCCGTGAGCGGGAGCCAGCCCGGCGGGGAGTCGTCCCTGCCCATCAAGAGCATGTCGGACTTCATCCACCGAAACCTTTCCCTGCGCAGCGGATACTTGCACGAACACCAGTCTTCTTACCATGCGATATAAAAACGCATCTGCCCGGACTTCGAACTGCCACTCACCATCAGGCTTCTTTCTCCACTCGGATCTCGTCACCATCCGCACCGTCGTCCCCTTTTCAGAGGTCGCCGAGCCAAAGGCGGCAAAATCATGTGTGCCGAGGAAGATTTCAGCATTTCGTCTGAGCGCATCGCCATCCACAGGAGACCACACACGCCAGGCGAACTTTTCGCGTAACGGGTCACGGATCGGTTCGCAGAACAGTCTGTAACGGTAAGACCGCGAGACTGCATCAAAACGCGGGTGAAACTCCGCAGGTGCCAAACGCAGGTCTTTCACGGCCAGGTCAGAGGGCAATTCCGCGTTGAGCGCCTGAAGCAGTTTTTCTGCTGGATGCGCCCATTCATCGAAATCGAATGCTGCCACCTGTCCTGAAGCGTGTACTCCTGTATCGGTCCTTCCAGCCAGTAAAACGGACTTTCCAGACCAGCCAACTTTGTACAGGGCTTTTTCCAGCTCACCCTGCACCGTTCTTCGGGAGGCTGCCTGCCGCTGACTGCCGGAAAACCCGGAGCCATCGTAGGCAAGGATCACTTGGTAACGTACCATATAGCCCTCAGCTTTTCTCAGCACTTCGCTGCCAAGCTGAATGCTAAATTTCCTACTCTTCGACCAGTTCGAGAACCACCATCTCAGCAGAGTCGCCGAGGCGCGGACCAAGTTTTGTCACGCGGGTGTAGCCGCCATTGCGCGAAGCAAAGCGGGGAGCGATCTCATCAAACAAGCGCTTGATGAGCTGGTTATCGCCCAGTTTCGAAGTAGCAAGGCGGCGGGCGTGAACTTTCTGTTCAGCGGTGCCGTCTGTGCTCTTCTTGGCAAGCGTGATCAGACGTTCGGCATCGCCGCGAATAGCCGCAGCCTTGGCCTTGGTGGTCTGAATCCGCTCGTGTGTAAAGAATTGTTTGATCAGGTTGCGGCGCAGAGCGATACGTGCGCTCTTGGTGCGTCCCAACTTGTAACCAGCTACTGAATGTCGCATTTCTTAATTCTCCGATGGTTGGTCTTTCAGGAAGCCCTTTTCGCGCATTTTGTCGCGGAGCTCATCGAGGCTCTTCTCGCCAAAATTGCGAATGGACATGACAGCCGACTCACCCTTCTCGAGCAGGTCGAGCACATCACCCACCGTGGTGATGCCTGTGCGCTTCAGGGAGTTGAAGACGCGCACAGAAAGATCGAGGGCTTCCACTGGCGTATCCGCCATTTCACTGCTCAGACGGCTGCCCGAGGTCTCACGTTCCACTGCCACTGCCAGCATTTCCTCATTGACTCCTGCGATGTAGCGCAGGTGGTCGATCAGGATACGAGCGGAGGAGCTAAGGGAGCGTTCGGGAGAAACGGTGCCATCCGTCCAGATTTCCAAAATCAATTTGTCGTAATTCGTGCTCTGCCCCACACGGGCGGACGCCACTTCCCAGTTGACGCGTTTGACCGGGCTGAAGATCGCATCCACCGGCAGTTCGCCGATGGGCATGTGCCCGGAGCGGTCATTGGCGGGAGAGTATCCGCGACCACGTTCGACGACGAATTCGATGTCGAGTTTGGTCTTGGGGTTATCCACTGTGAAGAGATATGTATCAGGGTTGACGATCTCAACTTCGGCGGGAGTGATAATATCCGCCGCGGTGACCGTTCCCTCGCCGCGTACTTCGAGGTGCATGCGCGCGCTGTCAACACCGTCCATCTTGATGCGGATCTGTTTGATCTGCAGCATGACCTGGATGACGTCTTCGCGTACGCCGGGGATGTCGCTGAATTCATGCAGGACATCCGCGAAGCGCACCGATGTGATCGCAGCGCCCTCCAAAGAGGATAGCAGAACGCGCCGCAGGGCATTGCCCAACGTCACACCGTAGCCGCCTTCCAGCGGGCTGATAACGAATTTGCCGTAGTTTCGAGCTTCTGCTTCGCGCTCGATCTTTGGCATAACCATGTTCGTGATGATACCCGTCACGGTTCACCTTTCCCTTTTGATCAGGCCCCGGGTCTGGGACCAACTTGCCGTCCAGACCCGAAGCGGTAGAAGGATTAGCGTCTGGAGTAGTATTCGACGATGAGTTGTTCGTCGAGACTTCCGTCGATTTCAGCGCGTTCCGGCATGCGGGCGACTGAGCCGTTCATCGCCTTGAGATCACGGCTGAGCCAGGCGGGATATGTCCGCTTTTCGGCAAAGTCACCGAGGTCTTTGAAGTAGGTCAATTTGCTTGAGCCTTCGCGCACGGCAATGGTGTCGCCCTCGCTGAGGAGCATGGAGGGGACATCGGTGCGACGACCGTTCACAATGAAGTGACCGTGGGTCACAAGCATGCGAGCTTGCGCGCGGCTGGATGCGAAGCCGAGACGGAAGACCACGTTATCAAGGCGGGACTCGAGGATTTGAAGCAAGTTCAAACCGGTGAGACCACGGCGCGTGATAGCGGTGTCGTAATAGCGGCGGAACTGGCGTACCAGCACACCGTAGATACGACGAGCCTTCTGCTTGGCGCGCAACTGGCGGGCGAAGTCGGAGGAGCGGCCCATATTAGCGCCGCCTCCGCGGCCTGCGGTACGACCATGCTGACCGGGCGCAAAGCTGCGTTTTTCAAATGCACATTTGGGAGTGAAACAACGCTCGCCCTTGAGGTAGAGTTTTTCGCCCTCGCGGCGGCAAAGTTTACAAACCGGACTTAATGATTTAGCCATAAATTAACAACCTCACTTACACGCGTCGCTTCTTGGGCGGACGGCAACCATTGTGCGGCACCGGGGTCACATCTGCAATGGAACGGACTCTCAAGCCGAGCGCCTGAACGGCACGGATGGCGTTTTCACGTCCAGGTCCGGGACCTTTGACGTAAAGATCCACTTCCTGCAGTCCCAATTGCTGGGCGGCTTTGATCGCCTGCTCGGCGGC
This sequence comes from Anaerolineales bacterium, assembly GCA_023382575.1. GTDB lineage: Bacteria > Chloroflexota > Anaerolineae > Anaerolineales > Villigracilaceae > Villigracilis. The sequence goes on along the minus strand of JAHDWC010000075.1, from coordinate 11,966 downwards.
AAGGCGCGCCGCAAATGGCGTACTCTTGCGGGAGCCTTTGAAGCCTGCGGAACCCGCAGAACCCCAAGCCACTGTATTACCGTCTGTATCGGTAACAGTTACGATCGTATTATTAAAGGAAGCAAAGATATGCACCTGTCCGTAGGACAGGGAACGCTTCCCTTTTTTCGCGCCAGAGGCGCGACGGGTGGAACGAACACTCTGAGCCATGTTTGTTTATATACCTCTCGGACAGGATTACTTCTTGGCACCGCGGCGGCGACCACGACCGGCAACGGTCTTCTTGATGCCTTTGCGGGTGCGTGAATTTGTCTTGGTACGTTGACCGTTAACAGGCAGGTTGCGGCGATGGCGCAAACCACGATACGAGCCGATTTCGATCAGGCGCTTGATGTTCATTTGAACTTCGCGGCGCAGATCGCCTTCGACCTTGTAATGTTTGGAAATGTACTCGCGGATGGCGGAAACTTCAGCTTCCGTCAGGTCTTTGATGCGCGTATCAGGGTTGACTTTGGTGTCAGCCAAAATCTTGCGAGCGCGCGTGGGTCCAATGCCGTAAAGGTAGGTCAAGCCTACTTCGGTCCGCTTGTTGCGGGGAAGATCAACACCTTCAATTCTCGCCATAGGTTACTACCCTTGTCTCTGTTTGTGTTTTGGATTTTCGCAAATGATGAATACGCGGCCCTTGCGGCGGATGATGCGGCACTTGGCACAGCGCTTGCGAATGGAAGGCGAAACTTTCATGAAAAATTCTCCTTGCTTGGAGCTGTCTCAATGACAGCCAAAGTTCTAATTATACTGGTCGTTTACCAATTCGTCCATACTTTTTCGGTGATCTGCGGGTTCACAGGACAGTCAGGATAAGAGGTTCTCCTTCGGTGACAGCGACTGTGTGTTCAAAATGCGCCGTCAGGGATCCATCCGCAGAGACAACCGTCCATTGATCAGGCAGGACGCGTGTTTCGTGCGTCCCTATGAGCACCATCGGCTCGAGGGCAATGGTCATACCCGGTTTGAGAAGAAGTCCGCTTCCCGCTATACCGACGTTTGGCACTTGCGGAGCTTCGTGCATACCCTTCCCGACACCGTGTCCCGTGTATTCACGGGTGACATGGAGACCATTGCTTTCTACATATTTTTGTATCGCCGCCGAAACATCACCGGTACGCTTGCCCTTGCGCATCTTGTCGATGCCTGCATACAGCGCGCCTTCGGTGACTTCGAGCAGGTGCTTCGCCTCAGGGGAGATCTGCCCTACCCCGGCAGTAAACGCCGAGTCTGCGACGAAGCCCGCATGGATCGTGCCACAATCGATGGAGACGATATCCCCTTCCTTGAGCTTGCGCTTCGGTTGAGGAATTCCATGCACCATCTCGTCATTGATGCTGACTGTGATGGATGCCGGAAATGGCGGACGTCCATAGCCTTTGAACGGCGATACGCTTCCGTGTGACTTCAGCACTTCCTCAGCAGCCGCGTTGAGGTCAGCTGTTGTCACACCAGGTTGTAAAAGTTCCTTCACTCTTGCCAGGACCATGGCATTGATGCGTCCTGCTTCACGCATAATCTGCAGATCAGCAGGGGTTTTGAGGTTGACCTGGCGTTCAAAAAACATTTCCAATAAACCTTCGTTCAATCAATGGAGCGTGGTGGGCTCCATAAATTTACAAATAATTGCTACATATCTAGGGCGGCGAGCAGGTCTTTGGTCACCTGTTCGACTGGCTGGTCGCCATGGACCTCGACCAATTTGCCCGCTTTGCGATAGTGCTCCACAAGCGGCATGGTCTGTTCGAGGTAAACGCGGATGCGTTTGGTGACCGTTTCGACTTGGTCGTCGTCGCGTTGATAAAGTTCAGAAGCATCCACGTCGCACACGCCAGCTTGTTTGGGCGGGTTGAACTTTGCGTGATAGGTATGTCCCTGTGGACATGTCCAACGTCCGCTGGTGCGTTCAACCAGGATCTCTTCCGCTGCGGTGATGTAAGGAACCTTGCTTACTTCGCTTTTAAACTCGGTCAGCATTTTTTCGAGCGCATCGGCCTGGGCCGGAGTGCGGGGAAAACCGTCTAAAATGGCGCCTGCTTCACAGTCTGGGCGAGTGATGCGGTCTCGGATCATGCTGATGGTGACATCATCTGGCACCAGTTCGCCCTTATCCATAAAGGACTTGGCAAGTTTTCCCAGTTCAGTCTGCTTCTTAAGGTTCTCGCGGAAAAGGTCTCCCGAGGAGACGTGCGCAAGTTTGGTTTTTTCTGACAATATCTTGGCTTGTGTACCTTTGCCAACGCCGGGAGGCCCGAGCAGGACGATGAAGGTTGCCATGATTGATGTATCTCTCCTTAGCGGACGAGCAAAGAGTCCTGGTAGCCGTGCAGTTTCAGTTCCGCATCAATATTCTGGAACGTGTCACGCACCACACCGACGACAATGAGCAAGCCCGACGACGAGACAAGGAAGATACCAGTTTGCGAGCTGGCAGCAGACAAATTGAATGCGCCAAGCAACAAACCGAGCAAGAAAGGCATGATGGCAACCAAGCCAAGGAAGACCGCACCGACAAGCGTAATACGACGTTGAACCGTGCTCAAATATTTCTGAGTCGCCTCACCGGTATGTACACCGGGCACGTTTGCGCCCACTTTCTTAAGGTTTTCACCGTAATTCTGCTGATCAAACAACACAGCGGTATAGAAGAAAGTGAACACTACGACCATGCCGAAGTAGATCAGCCAATAACCCCAGTTGCTTGTACCTGTGGCACCAAAGAAGTTCTGGATGCCAAGGAAGAAACTGGCAACACCCGGATTTTCGTTCTGCGTAAAGTAACTGGCGACAATGGCCGGGAATTGCAGGATGGCGCTGGCAAAGATCAACGGGATCATGCCGGAGAGATTGACCATGAGCGGCAGTGTGCCCTTGACTGGCATGGACATGCGATTGCCAACGCGGCGTCCGGGATAGAGGACGGGCACGTTACGGCGTCCCTGTTGGACGTAGACGATGGCAAGCACCGTCAGGACGATGATCAACAAGGTAAAACCTAACATGATCCAGCGGGTTTCTTCATCAGCGAGCAACGCAGCGAGATTGGAAGGCATCTGAGAAACGATACCAGCAAAGATAATCAGGGAAAGTCCCTGCCCGCGGATACCGTACTCAGAAATTAACTCACCCATCCAAATGGCGAACATCGTACCCGCCGTCATCGCGACCAAGACCGTCCACGAAGAGAGGGCAAGATCGGGATCTGTCAGGCTGAACGGCAGGATCGCCTGTTGAATGGACGAACTAAGCGAAAGCGAGTTGAAGATATTGATCTGACCGATCGCAGACAACGCCGCCATGGGGACAGCAAGATAGTAAGTCCACTTTTCCTGCCAGCGACGTCCCTCGCGCGGGTCTTCCTGAATGCGCTTCTGCAACGACGGGATGATCGGGATCAACAGTTGCAAAATGATCTGGGCGGTAATGTAGGGATAGACACCCATGGACAGCAACGAGAAATTGGTCACCGTGCCGCCCGAAAGGAGGTTAAGGAAATCGAGGAAGTTCCCCTGACCCGTAGTCGAATTGCGGAACGCGGCCAGAATGTCGTGGTCCACACCGGGGGCAGGGACGTTCGCAGCAAGGCGGTAGATCACCAAAATAATAAAGGTGATGATCAACTTACTGCGAATGTCTTCCGATTTCCAAAGGTAACGCCAGCCTGAAAAGGTGGTCTTCATTCAATCAGTCCTTTGTGGCCTGTTTAGGCGATCAATTCCACCGAGCCGCCAGCCTTTTCGATCTTGGCTTTGGCACCGGCGCTGATGCGATGGACGCGAACCTTGAGAGCAACGCTCATCTCACCGCGACCGAGGACAACCACAGGGTTGCGCGGATCGCGCAGGAGACGCGCTTCCGCCAGAGATTCAGGCGTCACTTCCGAGTTGGCTTTGAACGTCTCGGAAAGCTGATCCAGGTTCACTTCATTGAAAGTCACCTGATTGGGCGGGGTGAAGCCTTCACCGCGGATGAACGGCAGACGGCGATAAAAAGGCAGGTTACCACCCTGTCGATACAGGTGACCGCCTTCGCCGGAGCGCGAACCCGCGCCCTTGGTACCGCGACCGGCAGTCTTACCCTGCCCAGCCGAAATACCACGCCCCACGCGTTTGCGATTCTTTTTAGACCCAGGATTGGGTACGAGATCGTGTAGTTTCATATCAAAACACCTACTCTTCGATCTTGAGCAAATGGATAATCTTGTTTAACATACCGCGCAAAGCGGGCGTATCCTTATGCTCAACAGTTTGATGTAAGCGGCGCAGACCAAGCGCTTTGACCGTGGCTTTCTGGTCCTTGGTGTAACCAATGGCGCTGCGCACCAACGTCACACGGATGGTCTTGCCGGTGGATTCATTCTTAGGCATGCTGCTTCCTCCGTTCCCAGAATGGGAGCAATTCGTCCGCGCGCTTGCCGCGACGGGCAGCTTCGATCGCCGGAGAGCGGAGACCATCGAGCGCATCGAAGGTCGCCATTACAACATTCAGGACGTTCGCGCTTCCCATCGACTTGGTGAGAATATCGCGGACACCTGCCACTTCCAACACGGCGCGCACGCCACCAGCGGCGATAACGCCCGTACCAGCGGAAGCAGGTTTGAGATACACGCGCGCACCTGCCACCTTACCCAGCGATTCATGCGGGATGGTGGTACCAGACAGGTTGACGGAGCGCAAATCCTTACGGGCGCGTTCCGACGCCTTGCGCATCGCATCTGGGACAGCGTTAGCTTTACCAATTCCCAGACCGATCGTACCCTTCTTGTCACCCACCACCACCGTTACACGGAAGCGGAAGCGGCGACCACCCTTCACAACTTTTGCCACGCGGGCAATTTCGATCACGCGTTCTTCGAAGGCGTCCTGCGTTTCATATTGCTTGTCAAATTGAGTTTCTGCCATATCTTTCTCCAGTAATAACGGGTCCTGCTAGAACTGCAGGCCGCCTTCACGTGCGCCATCAGCCAGAGCCTTCACACGACCGATATAGCGAAAACCACCACGATCGAACACCACAGAGGAGATCCCCTTGGACTTGGCGCGCTCAGCAATTGCCTTGCCGACAGCCTTCGCCTGTTCGGATTTCTTCATGCCCTTCATGGACTCGCGCAGTTCCTTGTCCACAGTGGAGGCGGAAACAAGCGTCTTGCCTTCCACATCGTCAATGACCTGGGCATAGATGCCAGTGAGGCTCTTGAAGATATTCAACCGCGGGCGGTTGGGTGTGCCATTAACATGCTTGCGAACGCGCGCATGACGGCGCTCGCGAGCGAGAGAGCGACTTTTTGCAGCCATGGATTACTTGGCTCCTTTCCCGGCTTTGCCAGCCTTGCGGCGAACACGCTCGCCGAGATAACGCAGACCCTTGCCATGATACGGCTCGGGCGGACGTACCTTGCGGACATTGGCGGCCACCTGACCGACCAATTCCTTGTCGAAGCCCTTCACTTTAATCTGACGGGTCTTCGCATCTGTTTCAAACGACACTCCGGCCGGGGGTTCGATCTTGACCGGGTGTGAATAACCAACGAACAGAGCCAGCTTGTTCCCTTCCATTTCGGCGCGGTAGCCCACGCCTTCCACTTCGAGGACGACTTCAAAGCCTTGGCTTACGCCATGAATCATATTCGCGAGCACGGCGCGGGTGGTTCCATGCAGGGCGCGTTCTTCAGGATTGTCCGAGTGGCGTGAGATCTTCAGGTGATTGCTTTCCATTTCAATGCCGATTAGGCTGGAAAACTCACGATGAAGTTCACCCTTCGGTCCCTTTACGCGGACCTTGGAGCCATTCAGCTCCACCTGCACCCCAGCGGGGATTTCTACAGGCAAACGACCAATACGAGACACAATAAACCTCCTACCAAACCTTACAGATGATCTCGCCGCCCACGCCCAATTGGCGGGCGCGTGCGCCGGTCATCACACCCTTGGGGGTCGAGAGGATGGCTACGCCAATCCCGGAGAGCACCCAGGGGATGTCAGTCTTTTTGGTATAGATGCGGCGTCCCGGGGAGCTGATGCGCTCCAAACCGGAGAGGACCGCGCGGCGTTGGCGGCGTTCGCCAACGTACTTGATTTTCAAACGCAGGACTTTTTGCGCCTCGCGTTCGCCGTCCACCACTTCAAAACTTTCGAGGAAGCCTTCTTCTTTAAGGATCTTGGCGATCTCCAGCTTCATCTTGGAATTGGGCATGGCAACCTGGGCATGACCCGCCATAACGGCGTTGCGGATGCGGGTCAACATATCAGCAATTGGATCAGTGAATGACATGATCTACCTCCACCCGGCTACCAGGACGACTTCACGACGCCGGGGATATTGCCCTTCAACGCCAGTTCACGGAAGCAAATACGGCACAAACCGAAACGGCGCATGTACCCACGCGGACGTCCACAGCGCTGGCAGCGGTTTCGTACCTGCACAGCGTGACGGCGGCGCAACTCACGATATTGCATACATTTCTTTGCCATAACTAAGCTTCCTTCTTGCCACTGAACGGCATTCCGAGCATTTTCAATAAAGCGCGCGCTTCTTCGTCGTTCTTCGCGGTCGTCACGATGGTGACTTCCATGCCGCGCAATTTGTCGATTTTGTCGTATTCGATCTCGGGGAAGACCAATTGGTCCTTGAGACCGAGAGTGTAGTTTCCACGACCGTCAAAAGCATTGGCTGAGATACCGCGGAAGTCGCGCACGCGCGGGAGGGCGATGTTGACCAGACGGTCAAGGAAGGCCCACATGCGTGGTCCGCGCAGAGTCACCTTGGTACCGATCAAACGGCCTTCGCGCAGTTTGAAGTTCGCGATGCTCTTGCGAGCCTTGGTCTGGACCGGTTTCTGCCCGGTGACCAGCATCAGGTCGCCCACAGCCGCTTCGAGTGCCTTGGGGTTATCCAGCGCTTCACCCAGACCGATGTTCACAACGATCTTTTCGAGGCGCGGAACCTGCATCACATTCTTGAAGCCGAATGCCTTTAGCAAAGCCGGGGTTATTTCTTTGTTGTAGAGTTCTTGCAATCTATTCATCTCATTTGCTCCACGGGTTAATCAATCGTGGCCTCGCAATTCTTGCAAACGCGATGCGCACCTTCATCATCCCGCTGAACGCCGACACGTACGGCTTCATTGCACTTCGGGCAGACGAGCATCACATTTGAAATAGCGACGGGACCTTCAAACTGAACGCGCCCTGGGTTGATATTGCGCCCGGCTCGAGTCTGGACCTGTTTCTGGTGCTTGGTGCGGATATTGACACCCTGAACCACAATACGTCGTTCATCCAGAATCACATTGATGACCTCGCCTCGCTTGCCTTTATCTTCGAGGCGTCCGCTGATTACTTCGACCGTATCACCTTTTCGAATCTTGACTTTCATTCCTAACTCCTACAGCACTTCCGGGGCCAGCGACACGATCTTCATGTAGCCCATGTCGCGCAGTTCGCGCGCCACAGGTCCGAAGATACGCGTGCCCCTCGGGTTTTCGCCGTCCGAATCCAGAATGACCGCGGCGTTATCATCAAATCGGATGTACGAACCGTCTTCGCGGCGCCATTCCTTCGTGCAGCGCACAATAACGGCCTTCACAACTTCACTTTTCTTCACGGAGCCCTGCGGCGCAGCGGCTTTGACAGTCGCAACCACCACATCGCCAATAGCTCCATATTTGCGCTTGGAGCCACCCAGTACATGGATGACAAGCAGCTCGCGCGCGCCAGTGTTATCGGCAACTTTTAAGCGTGATTCATGCTGGATCATGGCTTATTCTCCTACACCTTGATCGGCAGTGCGAACTTCACGCTTGACGACGGTCTCGACCGCCCAGCGCTTATCGCGGGACAACGGTCGGGATTCCACGATGCGGACCTCGTCCCCAATCTGGCAACCGATCTCATCATGAGCCTTCACACGCATGCTCGAGTACACCACCTTCTTATAAAGAGGGTGACGGAACTTGCGGGTGATCTCCACCACGACCGTCTTGGTCATTTTATTGCTGGTCACTACGCCAGTCATGCGGCGACGATTGTTCATTTTGCACCTTCCACAGCAGCGGCGCGTTCGATTTCGCGCAGAATGGTTTCCATGCGGGCGATATCCTTACCCAGCAGGTTGAGGCGGCTGGTGTCTGTCAACTGACCAGTCACCTGCTGGAAGCGCAGGCGCATCAGTTCGTCACGCGCATCCGCGATCTTCGTGCGGATTTCTTCGGGCGCCAGTTTGCGAATATCGGCAGATTTCATTGCCTTCATCTCTATTCTCCTCCTGCGTGGCGACCCACGACCTTGGTCTTGATGGAGAACTTATACTGGGCGCTCTTCAAAGCGGCGACCGCCACCTCGGCAGACAAACCACCGACTTCGAACATAATGCGGCCCGGCTTGACGACAGCCACGTAATACTCCACATTTCCCTTACCGGAACCCATGCGGGTCTCGGGCGGCTTGTGAGTAAACGGCTTCGCCGGGAAAATGCGAATCCAGACCTTGCCACGGCGCTTCATTTCGCGAACGATGGAACGACGCGCAGCTTCAATTTGACGGGCTGTAATCCAGCCCGGTTCCAGCGCCTGCAAACCGAAGTCACCAAAGGAGACTTCCGCACCGCGGAGAGCCTTCCCTCGCATACGACCACGCATCTGCTTGCGCCATTTAACACGTTTCGGCATCAACATATCAAATACCTCATCCTCAAAGCGACGTCGCGATTACTCGCTGACGTACACACCTTCCGTCGCTTCGGCTTTTTCTTCAACTTCAGGGGTAGCTTCACCCTTGTAGATCCAAACTTTGACGCCGATCTGACCGTATGTGGTCAGGGCTTCATCGGTAGCGAAATCCAGGTTCGCGCGCAAGGTTTGAAGCGGCACACGACCTTCGCGCAACCACACATCGCGGGACATTTCCGCGCCGCCGAGGCGTCCACCCACCATGATCTTGATGCCTTCAGCGCCCTGTTTCATGGCTTGCTGAATGGCACGCTTCATGGCGCGGCGGTAGGCGATACGACGTTCGAGCTGGTCCGCAATGTTGCGGGCGACAAGCTTCGCATCGGTATCAGGGGAGGAAATTTCCTTGATATCCAATTCAATCTTCTTGCCGACCAGGGTTTCGAGCGCGGCACGGATTTTCTTCACACCTTCACCCTTGCGACCGATCAAAATACCGGGCTTGGCAGTGTGAATGGCTATACGAATCTTGCCAGGTGTGCGTTCCACGTCGATGCGGGAGACGCCAGCCTTGCCATCGCGCACAGCATCGGGCAATTCCTTGCGAAGCCCGCGGACTTTCTCATTGGCAGCCGCGCCGCCCTTGGAAAGTTTTCCGATCAGGAGGTTGCGAATGGCAAAATCCTGGTGCAATTGCTGACGATAGGTGCTTCCTTCTGCAAACCAACGGCTGCCCCAAGGCTGGTTGATTCCCAGACGAAAACCAATGGGATGTACTTTACGACCCATAAAATTCTCCTTATGCTCCGCGCTCGCGCAACACAACCGTGACGTGTGAGCTGCGGCGCAATATCGGCTTGAAACGACCACGAGCACCGAAGCGGCGCCACTTGCGTGTCGGAGCTTCGTCAGCTGTGATTTTGGCAACGTACAGGTCTTCGCGGCTGACGCCGAAGTTCTCTTCAGCGTTCGCCACCGCAGAAGCCACCAGCTTGCGGACCGGGAGCGCAGCGCGCTTGTTCACGAAGAGCAGGATCTCCAGCGCTTCGTCAGCTCGCTTGCCGCGCACCAGGTCGATCACAGCGCGAACTTTTTGCGCGGATTGAGGGAGAAAACGAACTTTTGCTTGAATATCGCTCATTTCTCAATCTCCTACGCGGCTTTCTCGCTGGTCTGGTGACCACGGAATGTGCGTGTCGGGGCGAACTCACCCAAACGGTGACCGACCATGTTTTCGGTAATATAGATCGGCACATGGCGGCGTCCGTCGTGGACCGCAATGGTGTGTCCCACCATCTGCGGGAAGATCACAGAGGCGCGGCTCCAGGTGCGGATCACTTTCTTCTCTTTTTTCTGGTTCATGGACTCAATGCGCTTGAGCAATTTCGGCTCAATGAAAGGTCCTTTTTTCAATGATCGTGACATAGTCTCTTACCTCATCTACTAGCGGCTCGTCTTGCTACGACGACGCACAATGTACTGATCCGTCTTCTTGTTCAGGCGGGTCTTCTTGCCGAGCGTGGGTTTACCCCACGGGCTCTTCGGACCGGGCAGACCAACAGGCTGGCGGCCTTCACCACCACCATGTGGATGGTCGCGCGGGCTCATCGCAGTACCGCGAACAGTCGGGCGGATGCCGAGGTGACGTTTGCGACCGGCTTTACCAAGCTTGACGTTGCCGTGGTCGAGGTTCCCCACCTGACCAATGGTGGCATAGCAAACCTGATGGATGAGGCGCACTTCACCGGAGGGCATACGGATCTGGGCAAAATCACCTTCTTTAGCGAGCAATTGCGCCGCGCCTCCAGCCGAACGGACGAGTTGTCCGCCCTTGCCGGGCTTCATCTCAATATTGTGGATCATCGTACCGACCGGGATATTGCTGATCGGCAGCGAATTGCCAGAGCGGATTTCAGCGTTGGGACCCGACATAACAGTGTCACCAACTTTCAGGTCCAGCGGGGCGACGATATAACGCTTCTCACCATCCGCATAATAGACCAGCGCCAGACGAGCAGTGCGGTTGGGATCGTACTCAATCGCCGCAACCTTGGCAGGAATGCCATACTTCTCGCGTTTGAAATCCACCACGCGGACGTAGCGGCGCGCACCACCACCACGATGGCGGACGGTCACACGGCCCTGGGCATTGCGCCCACCGCGGTTTTTCTTGATTACCAACAAGGAACGTTCTGGCGTGCTCTTGGTAATTTCCTCGAAGGTATAACCGGTCATATCGCGCATGCCGGGGGTTACTGGTTTGTACTTCTTGACAGCCATTACTGCACCCCTTCAAAGATCTCGAGGGGTTTACTTCCCTCGGCAAGGGTAACGATCGCTTTCTTGAAAGCGGGGCGGCGAACCACCAAACGGCGGGATCGGCCGCGGCGTCCACGTTTTCCAGGGGCGTTGAGAATGTTCACACGCGCCACGGTCACATCGAACAACGTTTCGACGGCATCCTTCACGGAAGTGCGGGTGGCGTCGTCGCGGACGACAAACACATACTGGCTCAACTTGCCGGACTGGAAGCTGGATTTTTCGGTCACCAGCGGGCGGACGAGGACATCATATAAAGTCGTCATGTCTCTCTCCTATCCAAAGTGCGCAACCAGCGCATCAATTGTCTTGACCGGCAAGACAACTTTTTCAAAATTGAGAACATCGCGAACGTTCAAGTAGCTGGCAAGCAGCACTTTGGCGTTTTCAATGTTATTGGCGCAACGCATCACGGTATCGTAATTCTGGTCTTTGACGGGCATCAACACCAACGCCGTGGAGGCACCCACCAACTTACCAAGCGCATCCACCATCAGGCGGGTCTTGGGTTCGTCGATATTGAGATCATCCACAACGACGATGGAAGCTTCCGCCGCCTTGACAGACAACGCAGAGCGAAGCGCAGCCTGACGCATCTTCTTGGGCATACGCTGTTCGTAACTGCGCGGATGCGGAGTGTGAATACGACCGCCACCAACCCACTGCGCTGCACGGCGCGAACCCTGACGGGCGCGTCCGGTACCCTTCTGTTTCCACGGCTTGCGGCCGCCACCAGCTACTTCAGAACGAACTTTCGTGTCGTGAGTACCGAGGCGAGCATTTGCCATCTGACGCACATAAGCCTGATGCATCAAATCAACATTAACAGGGGCTTCAAAAAGGTTCGCAGGAAGTTCCATTTCGCGAACTTTGTTGCCCTTCAAATCAAGAACATCTACTTTCATGGTTAATCTGGCTCCCGTTTCCTGCGCG
>JAHDWC010000074.1:13087-18348 GCA_023382575.1 Anaerolineales bacterium | reverse complement strand
TATTTGAAGAGCGGACAAAAATAGTACCAGAATCAAAAGAGCGGGCATACGCCCGCTCTTTTTGTTTTATCCACCAGTGGGGAGTCGTTTTTCGAGCGTACCGTTCAGAAGTTGTTCGTGTTCTTCGGAATTCGACTTGATGGACTTGCGGCGAACCTTGCGTCCGTTGGCTTTTTCGAGAGCCTGCTGCCATGCAATTTGCATCGCAGTGTATTCCGGTTCGCGAGAGGCTTCGACTTCCAGTTCTGCACTGTAGTCTTCTTCCTTCTTGCCTCTGCGCTTGCCCTTGCCACGATTATCTTCACGTTCGTGCTTCACTTCTTCGATCATCTCAGCCTGGAGGGCTTTGACGCTCAAACGGATCTGGCGCTTGCGGCGGTCCACTTCGAGGACTTTCGCTTCGACTTCTTCGCCTTCTTTGAGCACTTCACTGGCGGTTTTGACGTAGCCGTGAGTGAGTTCGCTGACGTGGATGAGACCGGGACGTTCCGCGCCGAAATCCACGAACGCGCCGTAGGTTTCCAGGCGGACAACTTTGCCCTTCACAACCATTTCCGGTTTGAGTTCCTTCCACTCGTAAGCGAGAGGTTCCACCATGGTCAATTCGACGCGATCCTTGCGAACGCGTTTGACCCACACTTCCACATCCTGTCCTTCTTGTACTACATCTTCAACTTTGTTTACTGGGTTTTCACTGAGTTGTGAGATGTGGATGACACCGGGTAAGCTTTGTCCGATGTCCACGAGCGCCCCCGCAAGTGTGGTCTTCAGTACTTTGCCGCTAAGTTTTGTTTTTGGTTCAAGCGCTACGGCGGGCGCGCTGTCGGGTGTAGTCATATTTATACTCCTGCTTTTTGAAATAATGCCGAAAAAAGATTATACCTGTCGGACAAAAATCAGTCAATGTGAATTTGGTCAGTTGCAAATATGTTGCAAAGTTGTTCGGCTCTTCTCTTGCCGTTTCGGAATGACCTGTGTATAATCCGCGCATCAAAAGCAATGATGGGAACGAGTAAACTCGTCGAAACGGGCAGCGAGTCCGAGGTCAGGTGTGAAGCGGATACGCGTAGACGGTTGAAAATCCTCCCGGAGCTGTGATCAGAAATCAGTCATCAACATCCGGTGATTGAAAGTAAGTGAGCCGAAATTGTTCTTCGTTATCAGAACAGGATGATGATCGTCGTCCAATGAGTGTTCATCTTCGGGTGAAAATCAGAGTGGTACCGCGTGAGCCTTGCTCTCGTCTCTGTGTGAGACGAGAGTTTTTCTTTTAATTTCATGCAAGGAGTGAGAATGTTCAAACCTGTCAACCCAAAACTCGACGCACCTGCCATGGAGGATAACGTCCTCAAGCTGTGGAAGAAGCAGGATGTCTTCAAGAAGACCGTCGAGCAGCGCGAAGGGAAACCTGACTATGTTTTCTATGAAGGACCTCCCACCGCGAATGGTAAACCCGGCGTGCATCACGTTCTGGCGCGCGCCTTCAAGGATATGTTCCCGCGTTACAAGATCATGCGCGGGTATCATGTCTCGCGCCGCGGCGGTTGGGATACGCACGGCTTGCCGGTGGAGATCGAAGTGGAAAAGCAGCTTGGTTTCACCAACAAGCAGCAGATCGAAGATTACGGCATCGAGAAGTTCAACGAGTTGTGCAAGAAATCTGTCTTTACCTATATTCAGGATTGGGAACGCCTGACGGAACGCATCGCCTTCTGGGTTGACCTCGAAGATGCGTATGTGACCTACACCAACGAGTATATCGAATCGGTTTGGTGGATATTAAAAAGCTTTTGGGAAAAAGACCTGCTCTTCAAGGGCTACAAGATCGTCCCGTATTGCCCGCGTTGTGGCACGCCTCTCTCTGACCATGAAGTGGCCCAAGGTTATGACGATGCAACCGACCCGTCAGTTTTTGTCCGCATGCCGCTGGTCGATAAACCGGATACGTCTCTGTTGGTGTGGACGACCACCCCGTGGACGTTACCTGCCAACGTGGCGGTTGCCGCACACCCCGATGTCGATTATGTGACCATCGAGCGTGACAACAACGGCACGAAGGAAAAGCTCATCCTCGCCAAAAATCTGGTCGAGAAGATCTTCAAGGATGAAGAAGTCAAGGTGGTGGATACCTTCAAGGGCAAGAAGTTAAAGGGCACGAAATATCAGCCGCTCTTCACCTTCATGACCGTGGACAAGCCTGCTTATTTTGTAGTGCTGGGTGATTTTGTCACTACCGAAGATGGCTCCGGACTCGTGCATCAGGCACCTGCCTTTGGCGCGGAAGATATGGAAATGGCCAAGCAGTATGACCTGCCAGTCCTGCTCACCGTCCAACCGGATGGCACCTTCGTGCCTGAGATCAAGCCGTGGCGCGGCATCTTCGTCAAAGATGCCGACCCGCAGATCATCAAAGACCTCGATGCGCGCGGACTGCTGTTCCGTGCCGGGACGCTCGTGCATACCTATCCGTTCTGCTGGCGCTGTCATACACCGCTGTTGTATTACGCGCGCGAGTCGTGGTACATCCGCACCAGCTCAAAGCGTGACCAGTTGGTCGGGTTGAACAAGACCATCAACTGGGTTCCTGACCACATCCAGAATGGACGCTTTGGCAACTGGCTCGAAAACAACATCGACTGGTCGCTTTCGCGCGAACGTTATTGGGGCACGCCGTTGCCGGTGTGGGAATGTGAAAACGCTGACTGCAAACATCGCGAATGTGTCGGCTCGGTGAAGGAACTCTCCGAAAAAGCTGGACGCAACCTGACCGACCTCGACCTGCATCGCCCACACGTGGATAACGTTCACTGGAAGTGTGAAAAATGCGGCGGCAGAATGACGCGCGTCAAAGACCTGATCGACGTGTGGTTCGACTCCGGCTCTATGCCGTATGCGCAATGGCACTATCCATTTGAAAATCAGGACAAGTTTGAGGCGCAATTCCCCGCTGACTACATCTGTGAAGCGGTCGATCAAACGCGCGGATGGTTCTACTCGCTGCACGCCATCAGCACCCTGCTCAATGACAAAGTCTCATTCAAGAACGTCATCTGTCTCGGTCACATTCAAGATGCGGAAGGACGCAAGATGTCCAAGTCGCTGGGCAATATCGTCC
This sequence comes from Anaerolineales bacterium, assembly GCA_023382575.1. Taxonomy (GTDB): domain Bacteria; phylum Chloroflexota; class Anaerolineae; order Anaerolineales; family Villigracilaceae; genus Villigracilis. The sequence goes on along the minus strand of JAHDWC010000074.1, from coordinate 15,233 downwards.
AGCCGTGGGATGTCATCAACGAACATGGCGCGGATGCGCTGCGCTGGTATCTCTACACCGCCTCGCCTCCAGGACAGGAACGCCGCTTCTCCTCCGATCTGGTTGGAGAAGTCATCCGCAGCTTTACGCTGACGCTGTGGAACGTGTACTCGTTCTTCGTGACCTATGCCAACCTGGACAAACCGCAGGGGCTGACTGTCACTGCGCCGACGAACGAACTCGACCGCTGGCTGCTCTCTGAGTTGAATGTGCTCGTCCGTGATGTGACCAAAGCCTATGACGAGTACGATGTCACCAACGCCACCCGCCCCGTGGAAAAATTCGTGGAGACGCTCTCCACGTGGTACGTGCGTCGCTCGCGCCGCCGCTTCTGGAAGAACGACTCCAGCGCCGACAAGCAAGCCGCATACTCCACGCTGTACACCGCCTTGACCACAGTTGCCAAGCTCATCGCGCCTGCCATGCCCTTCCTCGCGGAAGAGTTGTATCAGAACCTCGTCCGCTCGGTGGACGAGACCGCGCCTGAGTCGGTCCACTTGGCGGACTGGCCTGTGGTGATGGAAGAATTCATCGACGAGTCGCTCAACCGCGAAATGGAACTGGTGATGAAGCTGGTCTCGCTCGGTCACTCCGCGCGCCAGAAAGCGAACCGCAAAGTCCGCCAACCCTTGGCAGAAGCCGCCTTCTCGGTCGGCAATCCCGCCGAGCGCAACGCCTTGCTGAAGAACGTGGACGTCGTCGCCGACGAACTGAACGTCAAGAAAGTCCGCTTATTGGATGCGTCCACGGAAGCGCTCACGCACACGGTCAAGCCGCTCCCCAAGCAGCTCGGACAGAAATATGGCAACAAGTTCCCCGCCCTCCAAAAGGCCATCCTCGCCATGAACGCCGAAGATGCAGCCAAGACCCTGCAATCTGGCAGTCCGCTCAAAGTGACCGTGGACGGTACGAGCTACGACATCCTCGCCGAAGAAGTCGAAGTCAAGGCGCAAGCCAAGACCGGTTTCGCCGTCGCGGAAGATGGCGCGTACGTCGCCGCCCTCGTCACCGACCTGACGCCCGAGCTCGTCGCCGAGGGACTGGCGCGTGAGTTCGTCCGCCGCGTGCAGGACTTGCGCAAATCCGCGGACTTGGACGTCGCCGACCGCATTGACCTGTTCGTCGAAGCCAGCGCCGGCTTGAAGTCCGCGGTGGAAGCGCACAAGGACTACATCACCGCCGAAACGTTGACGGTGAACCTTCACTTCTCCGCTCCGCCCAAGGGCGCTTCGGTGGTGGAAGATGCCTTCGAAGGCGAGACCGTCAAGGTGGGCTTGCTGAAGAGTTAAGCGCGCTGGTCGAGTAGCCCCCATGTTCTTTGGGGCGGATCGAGACCAGTATATAAATTCAACAGACCTCAGAGTTGATAAGACTCCGAGGTCTGTTCTTTTTTATTTCAAGTCCTCCCCAAATTTCCGCATTTTTAGAATTTTGGGGAGTCCCCCGTCGCCCCTTCCGGCCCGCCGCGCGCCTTCCCTCATAACTGCTTTGTAAGCTCACAGCCGCGCGCTTCTCTGCGAATTCCTTTTATAATAGGCAGTGTTAAACACAGAAACATCCTAAAGGAATGACCATGACTCCATCTGCAATTTCAGAACCAAAGCCCAACCTTCTGCGCCTCATCGCCGCCTGGGGGGTTCATCTGTTTACGGCCACGGGTGCCGTCTGGGGGCTGTTGGCGATCCTCGCCATCTTCGCAGGCGACTACAAAATGATGATCGTCTGGATGATCGTCGCCATGCTCGTCGACGGCTTCGACGGCATGCTCGCCCGCTGGGCCAACGTCAAAAAATATGCAGATGGCATCGATGGCGCTCTGCTCGATAACATCCTCGACTATCTCAACTACGTCCTCGTCCCCGCGCTCTTCATCATCAAAGCCGAGGTCCTCCCCGAGCCGGTCCGCCTGCTCACCGCCTGCCTCATCCTGCTCACCTCCGCCTATCAATTCACCCAAACCGACGCCAAGACCGATGACCACCACTTCAAAGGCTTTCCCTCCTATTGGAACGTCGCCGCGCTCTACATGCTGCTCATGAACCTGCCGCCTTGGGTCAATTTTGCCTTTCTAATTCTCTTCAACATCATGGTCTTCATCCCCATTAAA
>JAHDWC010000074.1:0-13077 GCA_023382575.1 Anaerolineales bacterium | reverse complement strand
CCCAGCCGCAATAGCTACCTGCGTCAACTCACGCTCGCCCTCACCTATCTCTACGGTGCCATTGGCATCTGGGGCTTGTTGCAATATCCCAACCAGCCCGGCTGGGTCGTGTGGGCCTCGTTGGTCTACGTCGCCTACTATTTGGTGTTGAGCCTCATCCCCAAGCATAAAGCCCATGCAAATTGACATCGTCACCCGCGCCGATGACGCCCTGCTGGAAGCGTTTCAGCGCCTCATCCCGCAGTTGACGCATGACAACCCGCCTCCCACTCTCGACGAGTTAACCGCTCTCGTTGCAGAGGACTCATCCACGCTGTTGGTGGCTCGCAGTTCCAGCCGCCAGATCGTCGGCGCGCTAAGTCTCACCATCTACCGCGTCCCCACCGGCATCCGCGCCATCATCGAAGATGTCATCGTCGATGGCCCGGCGCGCGGGCAGGGAGTGGGGCAGGCGCTTCTTCAGCGCGCGCTGCAGATCGCAAAGCAAAAAGGTGCAGCCAGCATCTCCCTTACCTCCAACCCGCTGCGAGTGGCCGCCAATCGTTTATATGTCAAACTGGGGTTTGTAAAACGTGAGACCAATGCCTATCACATGAAGTTAAAGTAAAAAAAGACGCGGGTGCTTCCCGCGTCTTTTTATGCCTGCTGGATGTATTTCCCAGTGGCTTTGCTCAGGTCACTGTAAACGCCGCGATATTCCTCCGGCATCAGTTTGGCGATCTCATACATCATATCGTCCACGATCTCCTGCCGCATCTCTGCGCTCACTTTCCCCTCTACTTTGAGAGTGAATGGCTCGCCCACCCGGATGTGAAAGTCGGTGCGTTTGAAGCTCTTCAGGTTCTTGAGGAACACCTCGCCGCCCCAATGCGCCAGCGGTAAGATCGGCGCACCCGATTTCAACGCCAGCACCACCGTCCCGGGGTGAGCGCGGATTAGGACGCCGCTCTTGTTGCGCGTCCCTTCGGGAGCAATGCCGAAGAAAGCGCCGTCCTGCAAGGCTCGCAGCGCATCTTTGAGCGCCTTGATGTCCGCTTCACCGCGGTGGACCGGGATAATGCCCCACGCGCCAAAGACCCAGCGCAGAAAGGGATTCTGGAACGCTTCAGCTTTTCCCCACCCTGAGATCTTACGGGGTTGTAGCAGCGTCACCAGCACAGGCACTTCGATCTGCCCGGTGTGATTGGAGATGACGATCATCGGTCCCTGCATGGGGATCTTGGCCAGAGCCGCTGCGTCCATGCGGGTGGTGAGAGCCAGGTAAATTCGTAGGAGGGTTGTAATAAGCCACTTGGAGAAGTTCTTCATAAAAAACTCAGGCGTAAATGATTTCCAATTCTTTGGGGAGCAGTTCAAGGGTCAGGTGAGAGCCGTCAAGGCAGATGAACTCGCCGTCGGCATGCGCAGGGAAGGTCACATCCAGCGATTTGATCGTCACTTTTTTCGCGCGTTTCATCTGGATTTCAGGCAGTACAGCTTGTGTTCCCTTGATAAAATGCGGGATCATTTGCAGGATGCGCCCCTTGCTGGCGGTTTCTGCAATGCACAGGTCAAAGTGACCGTCATCCGGCAGCGATTCGGGCGCCATTTGAAAGCCGCCGCCCATTCGCTTCCCATTCATGACCGAGATCATCAGCGAAGTTTGCTGAATGGTTTCTTCGTCGTCGAGGATGATCTCCACATGCGCCGGGTTGTAATAAAGAAAAACGGTTTTGATGACGCCGATGAGATAGGCGGGCAAACCACGCGCCCAGCGCACTTTGATGGCTTCATTGCCCACTGCCGCATCGAACCCAACGCCGATACCATTGCCGAAATAACGTCCATCCGGGTAGTCGCCGCCTTTCACAAAACCGACGTCGATCTTTTTACGCTTGTTTCCCAGCAGTGCCTTGAGCCCATCATCCAGATTGGTGGGAATTCCCGTGCCGCCGGCAAAGTCATTGCCCGTGCCAATTCCCAGCACTGTGAACGCTACGCTGTTATGACCTGCCTTCTTGGCGCGCATCAACCCGTTGATGGCTTCATTGACCGTGCCGTCGCCGCTGGCGCATACCACCACATCGTACCCTTCATATGCGGCCTTTTCGGCAAGCTCGGCGGCATGCCACACTCGTTCCGTCTGTACGAGTGTGAAATGTACCCCATGTGCTTTTAGAAAACTTTCGATCTGTGGAATAGACTTCTCCCCAAGTCCCCGCCCTGAGGTGGGATTCACGATCACATAATATCTCACGGTTTGCTCCGAAAAGAAGATGGCGGGAGTTTATCTGTTGTGACGCTGGTTGTCAATCTATGTCGGTTTGAATTTTCGGTAGTCTTCTGGCGTGTCAAGGTCTTGCAAGATGCTTGCTGTGTCGCACTCCACATACAGAATTTCGTCGGCATGCTTGCCTAGAAAATCGCGCATCGTCTCAGTCTCACGCATGTGCAGGATTTCATCCCATAATTCCTGCGCGATCAACCATGGATGTCCGCGCCGCATTTGATAGCTCAGCACAACAAGCTGCGACTTGCTTTCTCGATATGCCGCACACACACTGCGCACGCTTCCTTCTTCGACCTGAGGCTGGTCACCCAGACAGATCAGCGTCGCCTGCGCTGACGGTTTCTGTGCTTTCAACCCAGCCTGGACCGAACTCAGCATTTCCCCGTCATCGTTGAGCACAATCTGCATACCGGGCAGTTCGATCTCTTTCGCCAGGCTCGCGTTGACCACCAAAGTGATCTCGTCCACCTCAGCAGCTTGGACAGTTTCAATGACCTTCTCGATGACCGTCGTCCGTCCCCATGGCATCAGCATCTTGGGTTGACCCATGCGCGTGGATTTCCCTGCGGCGAGGATGATGGCTGAGATCAAGCTTGCAACCCCTTGAGCTGGTCATAATCTTCGGGCTTATCCACATCGAAGAGCAGGATGTCGTCGTGCCAGGGCAGATATTCCACGGGATGTTTATCGAAGATAGCCCGTCCGCCTGTGTCACCCGTCAGCCTCAACAGGCCTGCGAAAGCGACACGGTCGAACAAAACTGGGTTCGCCCGGCGTTCTTCCAATACCAGCGGCGCAAGGATCGCAGACAACTCCCTGGTATGTGCTTCTCTCAAAGCGCGGATCACTTCGCTTGGGATCTGTGGCTGGTCTGCCAGCAAAAAGACGGCGGCTCCCACGTGTTCCGGCAGCGACCGAATCCCAGCTTTGACGGATGTGCTTTGTCCCTGTTCATAGTCCGGATTGTGAACGAGCTTTACAGGTAAGTCTTTGAGATGCGACTCGATCTCAGCGTGGTGAAAGCCGGTGACCACCACTACAGGCTCCAGTCCAGATTGAAGCGCGGTTTCTGCAACATGTCGCACGAACGGCTTGCCATTCCAATCCAACAGTTGTTTGGGAGAACCAAAGCGCGTCGATTTCCCCGCTGCGAGGATGACCCCGGCGGTGCGTTCAACTGTGCTGAACGTTTCTTCTGCCAGCGAGCCGACGATGACCGCGTCCCAATGCTGGAGCAAGTCACGCGCCATCTCGCCGCCGACGGATTTTAAAGCCGGAGTATCGGCTTGGTTGAGCAATACCACCTGCCGCGCAGATGCTGGAATATTTTTCAGCCCGCCTTGCGGATGGGTGAGGACCTGCGTGAGAGCTTCCGGTGTGACTGGGGTTGCAATTTCCGCTCCGCTAAGTTGCGCAAAGAGTTGCGGACGATGGACGTGAGTTTCATCGAGCAGTTTGCCTAGTCCGCTCAACCCGACGACATGAATGACAAGGTCAGAAAATATGGGAATGGGTGGCTCATGATCGGCCGGCGCTTTGAGCGGTCTCTGACGCGACCCATCCGCTTCAATGAGTAGGAAAAATCCCTCATCCTTGGATTTTGCGCATAGCCAGTTTAAGGTAGCATCATTGACGGGTTTTGTTCGCTCATTTTCAACTTCGCCTGTGACCAAAACGACCCCATCTTTAGGAAGTTGAAATTCCGTTTCATCCTTGACCGTGATGTGATGATCTGCCATCGGAATTTGCCACACCCCAAGGTGTGACGTCGCTGTGACGATGACAGGCTTGCGCGTGACAAGCTGGCGAGCTAGTTGAAAGAGGGCAGTGGTCTTTCCACCCGAGCCAGAGAAACTCACGATACACGCAGTGTTGGGAGTGTTGAGTCGAAGCGCATGAGCAAGATTCATGAGCGTGATTGTATCGCAGACGGTTGAATCCTCTGCGGTTAATTTCCAGTCGCTTGTAACAAAATCACCCTCTTCCTTTTCTCACGAAGGACGTATAATAGGAGGATGACGAAGGGTCATTTTTATGGATAAACCCATTGCGCTGATTGTCGAAGACGACCGCGACATTGTCGCTTTATTCCGCCATGTACTCGATATCGCTGGCTATCAAACCGAGATCGTACTGGATGGACGGGATGCTATGGATCGTCTCGGCGTATTGACTCCCAGCATCGTCCTTTTGGATTTACAACTTCCGCGCCTCTCTGGCGTCGAGATCCTCAAGAATATGCGTAATGACGAACGTCTCAAACGCGTTCCAGTTGTGGTCATCACTGCCTATGCTCCCATCGCCGACAGCCTGCCCGTTGAGCCAGACCTGCTCCTGCTCAAACCAGTGGATATCAACCAACTTAGCAGTTTGGTCCAGCGCTTGCAGGCTACACAGGGCGCCATCAACGAACCCGCGCATGACAAAGTTACCGGGCTGTATACCTTTTCCTTTTTCACTGTTCGGCTGGCTTTTTCCCTTGAACGCATCAAACAAAGTTCCTTCCGCCGTTTTGGCGTGCTCTTCGCGGAAGTTCCCCAATTGCCTGAATTGAAACATCAACTTCCGCCAGATGAGATGAATACCTTCCTGCGCAAACTGGCAGACCAGTTCCGCCTCACGCTTCGCCCAACGGACACGATGGCTTGGTCGCCAGACGATGGAGTCTTTCTCACGCTGATAGAGGAGATTCCCAGTCCCGAAGCCCCGCTGCGCATCGCCGGTCGTGTTCGAGACAGTATGAAACGCTTCCTCGACATGAACGATACCGGGCTGGAGTTGCGCGTCAACTTGGGCGTCTTGCTCTGCGATGCGGAATATGAAGACATCCAACAAATTTTACGGGACGTAGAAATAGCCCGCGAACAATTGCGCGCGGGCATGTATACCAACCCCTCCATCTTCGACCGTGAAATGCTGAAATCGCGCCGCTAAATTTACGTTGTTGCTGAAGCGGTTACCAAACGCGGAAATCTCTTGAGAATTCTGCCATACAGATCGGGGGAAAGGTCATAGATACGCGTCAATATCTCTTCCAATTGTTCTGGGCTGGCATTCTTTTTCCGATTCATCTCGATCTCTAGCTTTTCGAGCAGATGTCCAAGATCGTGGACTTGTTCTTCGTTGAGTCCGCGCTCTTTGTGTAATGCCGCATAGATCGGGTCGAAGCTGGAAGTCATCTCTACGCCTTGCGCCGTCAACCAATCGTGGACGGCAGCATAGGCCGCCACCGAGGAGATGCGCGGCAGGTGGTGTTTGCCGTGGATCGGGTCGGCATCTGCTATATCCCCATGGACACGCATCCAGCGCATCACGCGTCGCATCTTTTCAGCCATTTCGTCGCGCTGGTCATCATGCCATTGCACGTGCCCTGGCATGATGATGTCCTTGGTCAGACGATAGACCTCTTCGAAAGGCGGGTCAACGTTAACCTGTTTTTTGAGATGTAAGGGTTTGGCGGTTTCAGTTTTTTGCTTTTTCTTCTTATCCTTAACTGAAATCCCACCTCTGGCTGTTTTGCGCTTCTTTTCGTTTGTAATGACAGGTTGATTCTTCTTGGACTTTTGATATTGCTTCACCACCCTATTGCCTTCCTTTTCCAGTTGATCCTTGATCCAATCGGTGACAAAATCTTCGATTGTGCTCTCAAACTGATCTCGGATATTTGCCGGGATCTCCCTCCTGTAATATTCCCTCATGCTGCACCAAATGCGGTTTCGCTGATAATCGCAACTCATGGCTAGCTCCTTTCTTCTGTCCACTGTTGCACATTTTCATTATGGCACAGTAGCGGGAGGAGTTCAATGAGCAACCCTGAATTGGATTTGATTTATCGGAATATCAACGCTTTCGTTCTTCCTCGCGCAGTTTGATGAGGATCGCTTCGAGCACTCCGCCAGCAATTGCCAGCGACTTATCTGAAACAAACTGACGGAGGCTCGGATCGTTGCGTGCATCTACGTCACCGATCTTCATACCTTCGGTCACCTCCACACGCGGATGGATCAACCCGCGCAAGAGTCCATCGAATGGGCTGACAATCGCCTTATCGCCGACCTTTGCAATAGTCTCGCCTTCCAGACAAGTGTCACCGATACGTTTGAGCGGCTCCACAAATCCAGCAGCGGGCGCACGCAACACGCGTCGCGGATCACCCTCGGGCTGGCGGCTGTCGGGTTGAGTGGTTCCCTGCCAATAGAGTCTGCCAAGGGTATGACTGCGGCGCGTCTCAACCACTGCGTGGCAATTCTCACCTGCGGTGAATCCGGGTCCCAGCCCGAGGTGAAACGCCACTTCCATGGGCAATGGCTCGGGCTCTGTTTTCATCAAACGCGCATCGATAACAAATGTTGATTGTGGACTGGTCAAAAACTGATTGTTGAGGATGTTGGCTTGTGGATCGATCAATACAGGTATCTCTCCCGCCTCCAACGTGACTTGAAGTTGGTCTGCCGAAATGAGACGTGCAGTGACGCCCTCGACAGTTTGCACGCCCTCATAAACCGCCTCCGAAAAACTGACAGTCCGGCGCACAGCCAGAGGCTTTTCCAATTCCAGAATAGCGATTTGAAAACCGACGCGATATAAACGAAGCGCAACACCGCTGGCAAGGTCACCGCCGCCGCGCAAGATGATAAGTGGATTCATAAAGTTCCTGCAATCATAACCTGAAAATCATTCCCCATTTTTTTCGCGTTCAAGATATGTCGGTTGGGTGCTGGCAAGCTGATCGGGGGTACTTTGTGCGAGCACTTTCTGTTCTTGCAGCATGTGACTGAATGAGTAGAGCAGCAGAAACACGAACAGAAAGAAGAAAGTATACAAGGCGGTAAACGCCGCCAGTCGCATGCTGGGGTCGATGACCAGACCAAGAATCTCAAATGCCGTCTCTGCCGGGTTCTGCAAAATATCCCAGGAGTTGAGGCGTACGAAGCGCCCAATATAGATCCCGAAGCTGCTGGCGGCTGAGATGACAAAGACGAATATCCAACCGACCCACCGTCCAAACGTCCGCATGACAATATCCTGCATCAGATAGAGCGAGATGACACCCAACAGCATGCCTGTCCATGAGCACCAAACGACGATGATAACGTCATACCAAAGTGGTGCGCCGACTCCACCTGAGCGAGCCAGGTCTTGCAGGTCGGTCAACATGTAAGGAGCATTTGGGAAGAAGATCAGCCACAAGAAAGCTACGACTGGGATGACAAGGTATAGCCAAATGCGTTTCCACGAAATGGCGTGCGCCACATACGCAAGGATGAAAGGAATCCAAGCGAGGAAGAGATTCCAGATCAAGCCGGCATGACGGGTTGTGTCGGTATAGGCGACGCGTGCCGCCACCAGCAAGATACAAGCGAGACAGGCAAGGTTAAGCAGGATAAAAACGGCGATGTTATGTCGGTTTCGGTGGGTGAAATTTTTGAGTCGGTTGAGCATGTTATCGGGTTCTCAGGTAAACGATCAGGTCAATATCGCCGGGAGAATGTCCCAGCGCAGTTAGCATGGCAGCGGCTTCGGCGCGGTGTTGCGTTCCGTGATTGACCACATGTGCCATCACTTCCCAAAGGATGTTTTCCTTCGGATCGCCATTTGTAGTTTTGTATTGAAAGGTCGCGTTGAGTCGTTCTTCGCTGACCGATTCGACGAATTGAGTCAGGGCTTTTTCCTCTTCGAGCCAGCGCGTCCGCAATGCCTCAGGGGTTGGAAAATCTTCCGGCTTGAATCCCGTTGAGGGTGAGACGCCTTCCCAGCGTTTGCGCCATATCCACTCGGCAAAAAGCGCATGCGTCAATGTGCCGCGCAGCCCTCCGTGTGGATACTCTCCGTCGGCGAGGAATTGCTCAGGGGTCAGTTTTGAGGCGACGTCGAGAATCTTGGCGTTCGCCCAACTGTTATATCGATACAGTAATTGAATATCCTGTTTGTTCATGGCGCATCCTTTCGATGCAAAAATTCTAACAAAATCGGATTCACTTCCTGCGGCTTTTCATAATGAGGGATATGCCCACAGTCTTCAATAACCTGAAATTTAGTGTGCGGGATGGCGCTAAGGATGTCCGCGCTGTATGCGAATGGTACGGTGTTATCCTGCTTGCCCCAAATCAGCAAGGTGGGTTTTCGGAGTTTGCCAACGCGTCTGTATGTTTCCATGAATGACTCCAACATGCCATTTCGCATGGTTGAAAGGATGGCGCGTTTGAAGCCTTGATATTGCATTTGGATTTTATACTTGGCTTGGAATTCCTCCACCAGTTGCGGCGTGAATAGATCGGAGGCAATGCTCTTGACCATGCTCACGCTTCCGAACAGACCGAGGAGCAGTTCACCAACCAGTGGAGTTCTCACCACTTTGAGCAAGAGAGAAAGGCGGACGGTTCTTGCTCCAGCCGGGTCGATGAGGATGTGCTTGATAACGTATTCAGGATGTCTGTCAATGAATGAGGCTGTGATCGGTCCGCCCATCGACAAACCGACCAGGTTGATTTTTTTGAATTGAAGCGCATCCAGTAATTCTTTAAGTTGGCGCACGAACAGGTCGATGTCGTATTTGAGGTTGGGTCTGTCTGAATAGCCGCGCCCGAATAAGTCATAGCGCAAAACGCGGAATCCCTGTTGGGTCAGGAATTCGGACGTGGGGTCATAGATGAAACTTGGTACGGAAAAACCATGTACCAGCACAACCGGCATTCCATTTTCGTCACCGACGAGCTCATAGTGCGTGATGCCGTCTGAAAGCGCAATGAATGAACCTCCCACTTGCTCGCGGACGGTTTGATTTAATTCCTGGGTTTCGTCGAAATAGGGGAATGGCATTTTGTTTGTAGGGGTACAGCAGACTGTGCCCCTACACGATTATTTGATCTTTCCAAGTGCTCGCAATACACGTTCTGGCGTGAATGGAAATTCATTGATCCACACCCCGGTTGCATCGTGGATGGCGGCGGCGATGGCGGCGGCAACTGGCAGGTAGGGCAACTCTCCCATTCCGCGTGCCCCCCAAGGTCCGTTTGGATCCGGCACTTCCACTAGGACGGATTCCACTTTTTCGGGGATGTCTCGAATGGTAGGAATCAGATAGGTGCTGAATTGATCGGTCAACACGCGCCCATCCTTGGTTTTGTATTCTTCCAAGACGGCGTATCCGTGTGCCTGAACGACCGCGCCTTCGATCTGACCGACAACTTGCTCCGGGTTGATGGCTTTGCCCACATCGTCAGCGGAGGTGATGCGCAGTACGCGCAAATGACCGGTCTCGATATCAATTTCCACTTCCACAGCTTGCGCCACATACGCGTACTGGAAGTTGGGCATTGAGTAGCCTGTCTCTTTATCCATGGGTGTAGTTGGTGGCGCGAGGTAGGCATACTCTGCAATGGCAGGGCGTTCTTCGGCTTGCCACTTTTCGAGCGCGCGTTCTGCCGCGCCTTTGACCGCGTTGCCCGCCATAAAGGTCAGGCGTGAAGCGGATGCCGAACCGGGGTTTCCTTGCGTGGCAGAATCGGATGTGTGCAATTCAATCATCTTCACAGGGACGTGCAACACTTCTGCCGCCATCTGCGAGATGACTGTGTGCAGACCTTGTCCCACGTCTGCACCGGCTTGATGCAACACAACACGTTCAATTTTTCCGTTGCCGTGAATTTCAACTTTTGCCCAGCAGTTTTCCTTGTAGCCGAACGAGAAACCAACATTCTTGAAACCGGCCGCGAACCCACGTCCGCGCACGAGACCATTCTTGGCAGCCTTCGTTGTTCGCTTTGCAGTCTTCTTCCACTTGAATGAATCACGTGCGGCTTCGATACATTCCGTAATGCTGACCGGGTTGGGGGCAGGCGTGCCAACGTCAAGCGTGTCGCCGTCTTTGAGCGCGTTCTTCAAGCGGATTTCAACCGGGTCCATGCCGAGTTTTTCGGCGAGTTTGTTGACTTGTCCTTCCGCCATGAACAGAGCTTGTGGTGCGCCAAATCCGCGGAAGGCTGCACCGGGCACGTTATTGGTGTACACGCCATACACATCCGTTTTGACATTCGGGACGTAATAAGGACCGGTGCAGGTAATGGCGGAATTGCCAAGTACCTTGTTGGTGGTGTACATGTATGCGCCACCATCGCCGATGATCTCATTTTCGACTGCGATGATCTTTCCATCTTTGGTCGCGCCCCATTTGGCTTTGAGAATCACGGCGTGACGTTTGCCATGTCCGATGATCGATTCACGCCGCGACCAGATGGTCTTGACGGGTCGCTTCAATTTCATCGCTGCCAATGCGAGGACGATCTGCACGGAAAGGTCTTCACGTCCGCCAAATGCGCCGCCGATGGCAGGATAGATCACGCGCACTTGCTCTTCGGGCAGATCCAAAGCATGCGCAATGGATTTACGGTCAGCATTCGTCCACTGACCGGCGCTTTCTACTGTGATGCGACCTTCTTCGTCAATGTACGCAAGCCCGGCTTCGGGCTGTAAATAAGCATGTTCCTGTACCGGCGTTTGATATTCGCCTTCCACGATCACATCGGCGTTGGCAAAGGCTTCATCCACATTGCCTTTGCGGATTCGGTAATGGATGCAAACGTTCGAGTCGCCTCTGTCAGGGTGGAGACGAATCGCATCGGGACGCATCGCCGCAATCGGGTCGAGCAGAGGCGGAAGGTCTTCATAATCCACCTCGATCAATTTCAGCGCCGCTTCCGCCTGGACCTCAGTCTCTGCAACAACGACGGCAACTTGATCTCCCACAAAGCGGACGAGGTCCGTATACGGCTTGCTGGCGCCTGGTCCGCATAAGACAGGCTGATCGGGAATCTGCAATCCATATTCGTTGACGGGCACGTCCTTGGCCGTGAAAACCGCCACCACGCCGGGAGCCGCTAACGCCTTCTCAGTGTTGACAGATTTCACCCTTGCATGTGGGCGTTCGGCAAAGAGGGTTTTCAGGAAAAGCGTGCCGGGTTTGAGCAGGTCACCGGAGTAGTTTGTCTTCCCGGTGACTTTGCCGCGCGCATCGACACGCGGATGAGATGTTCCGACAGAATGGTCAGTCATGGGTTCCTATCGTTTGTAGCGTTTGACTTTGATGTTGGGCGGCGGCACGTCCATTGGACCGTAACGCGATGGGGTGATCATGCGATAGACAATGGCATAGATCATCGAAATGATACCGCCGAAGAGCACCATATAGATCAGACTTGCCACTGCGTATGCATAAAAGTTATTTATGCCCGTGATCGGACTGAGCAAGGTCATGATCCCACTGGAGCTGTAAAAGAAGTCGGGATAACGGGGTGTTCCCAGTAGTTGATAGGGAATGGCCCAGTCATTGTTGAGTCCAAATTCGATGGTTTCATAGCCTGCCGCAATCGAAATGACGGGGATGACGATCATCATCAGACAGCCAATTCCACGCCAGGCGAAATGGGTTTCTTTGGTCTTATTGTTGGTTCGTTTAACGACTGAACTTTGATATTTACTCATATAAAACCTCAAGAAGTGGATTTCGCGGCGTCTTCGATGGCTTTGACGATCTTATAATAACCGGTACAGCGGCACAGATTGCCGGTAATGGCTTGCTCGATCTCATCCAATGTTGGGTTGGATTTCTCTTCGAGCAATTTTGTGCCAGACATGATAAAGCCGGGGATGCAATATCCGCATTGCACAGCGTTATGTTCGATGAATTTTTCCTGCACGGGATGTAACTCACCATTATTCGCCAAGCCCTCAATGGTGGTGATGACCGCGCCGTGCGCGCGGGGCGCCGGAACGAGACAAGACATCACAGCCTGTCCATCGAGGAAGACGGTGCATGCGCCACATTCACCTTCGGCGCAGCCTTCTTTGGTGCCGGTCAACATGCCTTCTTCACGCAAGAGGCGCAGAAGTGTTTTCCGGTAACCGTTTTCAAAGGTGAATTTTTTACCGTTAATCGTCGTTTCGATTTTGGATGTCGGAAATTCAGAAGCGACCTGTCCGCTGAAATCCGCCGTGTTTTTGCTGACCAATAGAATCGGGCGCTTCGGCATACCCGACAGTTCTTTCTTGTCGCGGATAGTGGTCAGTGCGCGTTGAGTGATGACGCGCACCATCTCGCTGCGATAGCTCGCCGAGCCGCGCACATCATCGATGGGTTTCGCTGACTTGACTGCAAGCTTGGCGGCTTCTGCGATATTCTTGTCGTTGAGTTTTTTGCCAGCCAGAAATTTTTCTGCTTTGGGCGCATGCGTGATGATGGGCGTCACTGCTCCCAGTGTGATGGAGGCAGATTTAACGGTCTCCCCTTTGAGGTCCAAAATGACCGCAACATTGACCAATGAGATGGCTTGCGCGCGGCGCAATGCCAATTTGATAAAAGTCCCGCGCTGTGTCTTGGTCATTGCGGGGAAGGAAATATCCACCAGCATCTCGTCCGGTTCCATGACCGTCTTGCGAACGCCAGTGTAGAATTTTTTGAGCGGAACCACGCGCGTTTTACGCGTGGAAACAAGCGTGACCTTTGCGCCCAGCGCCATCAACGGAGTGATGGTGTCGTTGGCGGGTGAGCCGGTGATGAGATTCCCGGCGATGGTTCCACGATTGCGGATCTGCGGTGCACCTACTTCCCATGCGGCACGCGCCAGCGGATAGGCACGGGCACGGATGAGCTTTGAAGCGGCACAGTCATTGTGCGTGACCAGCGCGCCAAGATGAATAACTTCATCTTCATCAATTGTGATTTGATTCAATTGGGGAATACGTGTGACGTCGATGACGGTTTCGATGCCTTTACGAGCGCCGCGTTCAAGCTCGAGGATCAGGTCTGTTCC
>JAHDWC010000073.1 GCA_023382575.1 Anaerolineales bacterium | reverse complement strand
AAGATTATACATTTGACAACCTGCGTCGTTGCGCGCAAGGCTTCGCCTCTTACATGCTCTCTCAAGGCAAACAGGGACAGTGGATCGTAGTCGGCCACGATAAGCGCTTCCACTCGGAGAATTTCGCTGCCGCTGTCGCGGAAGTGTTGGCGGGCAATGGACTGAAAGTGTATCTCACCGATGGCGCGACACCCACGCCGGTCATTGCGTATGCAGTGGTGGACAAGAAAGCCGCAGGCGCGGTCAATATTACAGCGAGTCACAACCCACCCACTGACAATGGCTTCAAGGTCCGTAATGAGACGGGCGGCGCCATCGACCCGGAAGGATTGCTCCAGATCGAGGCGAGTATCCCCGATGATGTCAAAGATGTGAAGCGCAAGGCATACAAAGAAGCCGAAGCCGCAGGCGAGATCGTCAAATTTGATGCGGCAACGCCATACATCGAGCATCTCACCCGTGATGGTTTGATCGACCTGCAACCCATCAAAGATGCAGGGTTGACCGTGGTGGTGGATGCCATGTGGGGCAACGGTGCAGGCTGGTTTACACGTTTGCTCAGTGGCGGAAAGACTAGGGTGATTGAAATCCATAATGAGCGCAATCCAGCGTTCCCGGAAATGAAGCGTCCGGAACCCATCCGCCCAAACATTGACGTAGGCTTAAAAGCTACAGTCGAGAACAAGGCTGATGTATTGCTCATCACGGATGGCGACGCTGACCGCTGCGGTATCGGTGACGAAAAAGGCGAATTCATCAACCAGTTACGTGTGTATGCATTACTAGCTTATTACCTGCTTGAGATTCGCGGCGAACGCGGTGACATCGTCAAGACGCTTTCGACGACAAACATGCTTAACAAGCTGGGCGAGATCTATGGTGTACCTGTCCATGAGACGGGCGTGGGATTCAAGTATGTTGCCCCGAAGATGACCGAAACCAACGCGCTCATCGGTGGCGAAGAATCAGGCGGATATGCTTTCCGCGGCAATGTCCCTGAACGTGACGGAATTCTAGCGGGCTTGTACATGCTCGATTTCATGGTCAAGACCAGCAAGAAGCCGACCGAACTGCTCAACGATTTGTTTGCCAAGGTTGGCGGTGAGTATTTCTACGACCGCGTGGACAGCCCCTTCAGCGGCGACCATGAAACTCGCAAGAAGATCATCATGGATAACAGACCCGCCACACTCGGCGGATTGAAAGTGACCGACCTCGTCACAGTGGATGGCTTTCAATTCAAACTGGAAGATGGTGGTTGGATGCTCATCCGCTTCTCGGGCACGGAACCGATTTTGCGCGTGTACTGTGAGACTCGTCACGCCGACAAGGTCAAGGCGATCTTGGAAGATGGGTTGAAGGTTGCAGGAGTGAAGTAAAGTAAAAGGTGCGTTATAGCAATTAGCAGGTTGGAATTTCGATCCAACCTGCTAATTTTTTAAACTGAGAACATTACATTATTTTCTGCGCATCCCTACCCAGACCATGCCCAACAGCGCAGGCAAAAGGAAGGCGCTTCCACATAAGGGATTCATGTCAATGGGTGGAGGCGGCTCAGTCGTGGCGGAATTAATCGTTGGCGTGGATGGAATCTGCGTGGGCATAACAAACTCTGGCGTAGAAGGAAGCGCTGTCTCCGTCGGGAATCCGCCATAAGGTGTGGGCGGAAGCGGGGTGGCTGTGAGGGCCAGATAATCAAAATTATCCGGCTCGTATCTTCCCGATTCATCCACTGCATACCCTTCCTTGACCGCCACCGCGCCATCCATGGAGAAAATAATCTCCATCAACAGGTTGTAAGCCAACTCATTGTTGGGATCGAGTTCCAAGGCGGTCTTGAGATGTGAAAGCGTGGCAGGAAGGTAGCCTTCCACATCAGGCTGAGAGATCATATAAAAATCCCAATAATAGCGCGACCAGAGCAGGTCGGCATAGCCGTAATGCCACAACGAATCATCGGGCAAAATAGCAAGGCTTTGTTCATAGGCTTGTTTGCTGAGCTCGAACATTTCCTGCCCGGCAGAGTCAGTACGCAGCCAGCCTTTTGAAAAACGGACGATCTCTTTATATGCCTTGCCAAGCCTGCCCCAGGCTTCTCCATCGTTGGGGTTGCGGGTGACATTGTCCGTCTCGGCGAGCACATTTTTCCAAAGCGAAGGAGTCACGATGACAAATTGCATATTGTTCTCAGAGTTCGGTTCAAGGTCATCGTAATGCCAGCGGACTTCATTACCAGAAAATACGCCGCCCTGGGTGGCTGGGCCGTATCCTTCCACGCCTTCCACCCACACATTTTTATCGCTCGCTTCGTAGGGCAAACGCAGAATGACGTCAGCACTGCCAATGGTTCCGTTCCAGCCTGCGCCGGTTTCGAGGACATACTTAAAGACCTCGTATGGATAGTAGCCAAAGCCTTCCACGTCGTAGGTGACCTCAATTATCACATCTTGATTTGGTGGAAAGGTCACATCGAAGACCGCCCAAGGGACTTCATCCCGTTCCGAAGATCGTCCCAATTCAGTGGCGAGAAACGGCTGTATCTCCCGCCGTGTAGAGACGGATTTTCCATCCACCTTTACTGCGATGGATGGCAGTTCCGGGTAATTGAAAAAACCATCTGATGCGCCATTGAAAAAAGAAAGCGGAAAACGGACAGCCAGCGCCTCTGCCTGCGTGCCGAGGTTGCGCATCGTGAAGACAGCTTCGGTTCGGGCGACAGCGCCTTGCGCGTTCCTTGGGTCTTGCAGCACCGTCAGGGTGACGGTTTCCGCGACCATACGTACTTGCGTGGACCCTTCACCTGGGTTGAGATTCGAGCCGGGGACGGTCTCTGGCGGGGCGACATCGGCATGAACAGAATGGGGAAATGCCGACATTAACAGAAAAAGCACGAGCAAAACGGGTAGAACTCTCTTCATCTACTTCTCCTTGGGATTATTTCTACAGCAACTATACAGGCAGGCAATCCCGCGGTCAATTCGGGCAAAAGTACCAAAGCCGCAAGCGACAAATGTCATCAATTCCTCATAATCTTCCTAAAATTCATCCATTTCAGACAGGCGGCAAGGGCTGACTGATATAATCGCGAAGCCATGCAATCATTGACCGACACCCATTGTCATCTGTACTGGAACAAGTTCGACGAAGATCGCGAGTCCGTCATTCAACGCGCCATCAAGGCAGGTGTGACGCGTATGCTCGTTCCCGGTACAACCATCGAAACCAGCAGGCAAGCCATTGACCTAGCCGAAAAATATGAACAAGTCTATGCCGCTGTTGGCATCCATCCCACCGACGCAGAAACGCTGAACGAAACAAACATCAACGAACTCTTTCGCCTTGCCGAACATGAAAGAGTGGTTGCCATCGGCGAGATCGGGCTGGACTATTACTGGGTCAAAGATCCGGCGAAGCAAAGCCACCAGAGAGTTGTCTTCAACTCCCAGGTCCAGATTGCGGATGCGCTCAACAAGCCGCTGGTCATCCATTTGCGTGAAGCGGGAGACGCTACGCACGGTCCCATCTTCGATGATCTGTTCCAACAAATGGAATCCTGGTTCGACAAGTGGTTCCACGACAATCATCCACTGGGTCTGCAACCCGGCGTGCTGCATTCGTTCAATGGCGACTCGACCCTTGCACTCAAAGCCGTTGAACTGGGATTTTTCCTCGGCGTGACCGGACCAGTCACCTACCCGAAGAACGAAAGCCATCGCGAGATGATCAAAAATCTCCCGCTCGAGCGCCTGCTCGTCGAAACCGATGCGCCCTTCCTGGCTCCCGTGCCATTTCGTGGCAAAAGGAACGAACCTGCCTTTGTTCGTCATATTGCTGATAAAATAGCGGAAATCCACATAAAAAGCCCTGCAGAGATCGCTTCCATCACGTCCGCGAACGCCAAACGCCTCTTTGCATGGGGAGATTGACTTGAACGCAGTTACTTTCCTATCACCCGTAACAGAAGAAATCAAACTTGTCGAAGAACGGATGCGCATACAAGCAGATGAAGCACACCCCGACTTGCGCGCAGCACTCGAACATTTGCTCGCCGCCGGCGGGAAGCGCATCCGCCCTACCCTGGGGCTGCTCGTCGGAAATATGCTGGGTGCCCCCCTTGAGAAGCTCGTCACCCTTGGCGCGGCAGTGGAACTGCTCCACACTGCCACCCTCGTCCACGATGACCTGATCGATGGCGCTCTCTTGCGACGCGGCATGCCCACGCTTAACGCGCGTTGGTCGCCGCCTGCCACCGTCCTCACCGGTGACTTCCTGTTTGCACGCGCCGCCAAACTGGCCGCCGACACCGATCATCTGCCGCTGATGAAGCTATTCTCCGAAACACTGGCAACCATCGTCAACGGCGAATTGACGCAGATGTTCACCTCCCGCGGACTCGTCAACCGTGATAATTACGAAAAACGCATCTATGCCAAAACCGCCTCGCTCTTTGAAATGACCTCCCGTGCTGCGGCAATGGTCAGCCCAGCCAGCGAAGAGACTATCGAAACCATGCGCGATTTCGGCTATCAGATAGGCGTCGCCTTCCAGATCGTGGACGACATCCTCGACTTCGTCGGCGAACAATCTGCTGTCGGCAAGCCGCTCGGCTCCGACCTGCTGAATGGTCTCGTAACCCTGCCCGCCATCTACTACGCTGAAGCCAATCCAGATGATGCGGATGTCCTGTCATTGCCCAAGGGTGGCTGGACCAACAGCGAGAACATGACGCGCCTCGTGAATAACATCCGCGCCAGTGATGCAGCAAAACTCGCCATGCGCGAAGCGGAAGGGCACATCGAGCGTGCGCTTTCCTGTCTCAGTCACATGGATCACAGCGCTGAACGTGATGCGCTCGAAAACCTGGCGAGATATATCGTAGACCGCAAGATTTAACCAAGCTACCTCTAAATTCCCATGACTAACCCTAGAAAACCCTTCCGTTTCAACGTTGGCTTCATCATCCATGAGGAAGTCGGATACAAACTTGACTTCCCGTTTTCCATTGAAAAATTCACCTTCGATGGCGATCTGGAATTGCGGAACATCGAAGGCGTGGTCAACGTCGGCAAGACGCCACAGGGTTTGATCGCTCAATCCAATTTCTCGGCAGAGACTACGGTCACTTGCGCGCGTTGTCTGACTGATTTCATTCAGGAACTCGACTGGTCTTTCACCGAGCTTTATGCGTTTGACCAGCGTTCGGTCACAGATTCGGGTCTCCTCCTCCCGGATGATGCGCATCTTGACCTCGAAGAACTTCTGCGCGAGTATGCCCTGTTGGAGATTCCCATCAATCCCATTTGCAAGCCTGATTGCAAAGGACTGTGTGCCCAATGCGGACAAAACCTCAATGAGAAGGACTGTGGTCACCGCCCAGAAGAGTCTGACTCGCCGTTTGCCAAGCTGAAGGATCTACTGAAATAGCGACCTGATATGAAAGCCGTTTCAGGCAAACTACTAAAAGGTATCGGATTCCTCGTCACATTGGCGTTGCTTGCGGCTTTGTTTGAGTGGCGCGCCACTCAAAATTTCACCCGCCAAAATTATTACAGCTCGAACTTTTTCGTCTTTTGGCTTTCTGGAAAGTTGATTCTGGAAGGTCAAAGTCCTTACGATGCTGCCGATTGGGCAAACGGACATGAGACTTATGGTTCGGTCACGCCGCGCGAACCAACCTTTCTCTATCCGCTGCCGTTGGCAGCGTTTTTAACTCCACTGGGTTTGCTCCCGGTTGGGCAGGCGTATTTCGTCTGGCAGTGGCTTGCTCAGGCAGGGATCGCCATCGTGGTATTTTTTCTAATCCAACGCTGGGACTCAACGGCTCACAACCGCCTGCTCCTGCCCATCGTGTTGTCTCTGCTTTTCTTTGGTCCCATCTATTTGAGTTTGCAGATCGGCTCGCTGGGTCCGCTGACGTTGCTTTTTATCTTTGGCGCTTTATATTTTTTGGATGAAGACCGCCTCATCCTTGCGGGATTGCTGCTCTCGCTCACCATGTTTAAGCCTTCGCAGGGAGCGCCGATTCTCCTGCTGTTGGGGCTGGTCTTTCTGCTGAAGCGTCAATGGAAGGTGATTCTGGGCATTACCCTCGGTGGGATTCTGCTGCTATTGATCGGGCTCATCATCGACACAAATTGGGTGTCCGTTTTTCTGGGCAGCAGTCAAGCCGCATTTGACCGCCGCCTGGGAGTTCAATCCAACGTGTGGAGCTTCTCGTATCATGCCTGCGCTGGAAATTCCACTTGTTACTCTGCACTTGGTGCAATCGGAATGCTATCCCTGCTAGGAGGATGCGCCTTTTATCTATGGCGGAATCACCAAAGCCTCACCTATTGGCAAGTCTTCAACCTCATCCTGCCAATTTCGTTCTTATCCACGCTATATCTCTGGGCATACGACCAGATCCTGTACGTCTTGCCCATCGTTTGGATCATTGGGGCGATGGTGGAAAAAAGCCGCAGTTATGTATTGGCGGTCATCTTTCTCCTCATCCTCGACCTATTTTCCTTCTTTGCACTTGCCCAGCAAGCTGGCACCAACAGTGACCTGTGGAGTCTCGGCACGACCCTGCTGGTACTGATCTTTCTCTTCGTCGCTGCTCGTATGAAACAGAAACCCGCCATTGACAAAGCGCCCGCCTCTGCCTAAAATAACGCCCATGAAATACACTTCCGCTTACCCAATGGTGCCAATGACCATGTTGATGTCCATGCGAATGGAAATGTCCTGCTGCGCCAAGTGGAAAGCACGTTAGACCGTCGTACCTGGAAAACGGGCTGTCCATTTCGCGGACAGCCTTTTTGTTTGAATGCCTTCGGCGACCGCTGACAGCAGACGATGGACCATAGTCGCTCTTTCCATCGTCAATCGTCCATGGTCAATGGTCGCCATAACCTAGAACGAGGAAAATCCAATGTCTGAAACCATCTTAGTAGCCGTCGCCTGGCCATATGCCAATGCCGAAATCCACGTGGGCAATATCACCGGTTCACACCTGCCCGGTGATATTTTCGCCCGCTACAACCGCCTCAAGGGCAACAAGGTGCTGATGATCACTGGCACCGACTCACACGGCACGCCCGTCACCATGAGCGCGGACAAACTCGGCAAGCCCGTCGAAGAAGTGTACAAGTCCTTCCATGAAGGCTTCATCGAGTTGTTCCAGCAGCTTGGCATCACCTACGACCTGTACACCACCACCCACAGCGACAACCACTTCAAGGTTTCGCAGGCGATGTTCCTCGCCTTGCAAAAGAACGGGTTCCTCTACCGCGAGTTCAGCAAGCAGTGGTACTCCCCCAGCGCGGGCAAATTCCTGCCCGACCGCTACGTGGAAGGGACATGCTACATCTGTGGCGACGAAAACGCCCGCTCCGATCAGTGCGACAAATGTGGCAATGTGCTTGAACCGGAGAAACTCATCAACCCGCGTGCAAAGACCGGTGACGGCGCGCTCGAATTGCGCGACACCGAACATTTCTATCTCGACCTCTCCAAGCTTGAGCCAAAGGTCAAAGAGTTTCTGCAATCGCGCTCCGACCACATGCGCGACACGGTCTTGGGCGAATCCTTGCGCAAGATCGAAAGCGAAGGCTTGAAAGCCCGCTCCATCACCCGTGACCTTGATTGGGGTATCCCCGTCCCCGTGGATGAGCCGCAATGGAAGACCAAAGTGCTCTACGTGTGGTTCGAAGCCGTTATCGGCTATCTCTCCGCCCCAATTGAGTGGGCACAGTTATCGGGTCAGAAAGATGCGTGGCGCGATTGGTGGATCAATCCCGTTGCGAAGCAATTCCACTTCATTGGCAAGGACAACATCTTCTTCCATACTTCGCAATGGCCTGCCGAGTTGATGGGCGCGGGCAGCGCGTTCATGGAGTTCTTTGCGGGCGAGGCAAACGCGCCGCTCATCCTGCCGTTCGATGTGCCTGCTAATCAGTTCATGAATCTCGAATCACAGAAGATCAGCGGTTCACGCAACTGGGCGGTTTGGGGACGTGACGTCCTCACCCGCTACGACCCCGATGCCATCCGCTATTATCTGACGGCGAACATGCCTGAAAGCAAAGACAGCGATTGGGACTGGGCAGAGTTCGTGGCGCGTAACAACAACGAACTCGTGGCAACGTGGGGCAACCTTGCCAACCGCGTGCTCTCGTTCTGTTACAAGCATTGGGAAGAGCATGTACCAGATGTGGATACGAACACGCTTCGTCCCGCGGACCTTGACCTGCTCGCCACCATTGAGGCTGGATTCAACACTGTGGGCGCCGAACTCGACGCCGTGCGCCTGCGTTCAGCATTAGGCGAGACGATGAAACTCGCCACGGCTGTCAATCAATATCTCGACGTGAATGCGCCGTGGTCTGCTGTGAAGACCGACAAAGACGGCGCCGCCAAGACCATCTACACCGCGTTGAAAGCGATTGACTCGTTGAAGGTCATGTTCGCGCCATTCATCCCTTTCACCTCCGAGCGCCTGCACGGATTCTTCGGCTACGAAACGCCGCTCTTCGGCGAGCAATACACCGAAGAAGTGACCGACAACATCGGTACGCACAAGGTTTTGCGATATAAATCAGTTGAAGGCTTGCAATGGAAACCCAGTGAGTTAAAGCCGGGAGCAAAGTTGAATCAACCTGGTCCGCTTTTCAAGAAGTTGGAACCGACAGTCATTGAAGAAGAACGCGGGCGGTTGGGCAATTAAATTTCCCACGTAGGGGCAGGGCTTGTCCCTGCCCTTTTTCGTTCAATCATGATTGCAGATAACACCTGAAACGAGAAGAACTCGATCAAGAGCAAACAAATTTCCTAAAATCAAAAATTTATAAAGTCTTGAGATTTCGGAATCACCGGGAGTGTCGAAGAGAGTGTGTAAAATAGAGGGATGAAATGTTCAAAGTGTGAAAATAAAGAACGACAATACAAGAATGGCAAGACCAAAGCAGGCAGCCAAAGGTATCGTTGCGGAAATTGCGGGTACAGTTATACGCCAGAGAAAAAAGCCCAAGGGTATAGCAAAGCATTTCGTCAAAAGGCAATCAAGATGCATATTGATGGAGCAGGCTTACGACGAACAGGTCGTCAGCTAGGCATTCATCATCAAAGCGTGGCAAACTGGGCAAAAGAATAAGCCGAACAATTGCCTGAAGCGCCTGTGCCGCCAGTCGTCAAAGCTGCAGAGTTCGATGAGATCTTTACCTTTATTGGCGATAAAAAAAACGAATCTATCTCATTACACTTGTAGATCGAGAAACGCGTTGCTTTTTAGGCTGGCAGGTAGCATGGGAACGTTCACAAGAACTTGTACAGACTATTGTCGATCATGCCCCCAAAGCCAATTGGTATTACAGCGACGCCTTCGATGTGTATGCCACTTTATGGTATCACTGGGGTCGCTATGCTGTTTCGGAAGGCAAAACCGACACCTATTCAGTGGAAGGCAACAATGCGGAACTCAGACATTATCTGGCACGTCTTGCACGCTCTTCCAGATGTTTCTCTCGTTGTCCTTATGCTTTGCACTGTGCCGTCCGTTTGTTTGTCTATTACTTCAACCAACGTCAATTGAGAAAACAGCTCTTCCCTAAGTATTCTTTCCATATCACCGACTTCGTTCACTCACCCTTTTAGACACTCCCGAATCACCAAGTAATGAACAAGCTTGACAAGTCTTTGTCGAATTTTGGATACACCCAAAGAAAACACAGGCACCCCATGCCCACCATCCAACCTGCCCACATCCCACCGCACGCCTTGCTTCACAAATACGCGTCCCTCCCTGCCGCCTACACCGACTGCTACACCACCACGCTCCCCGTCCTAATCTCCTTCGCGGACTATCTCTTCGCCTTCTACACCACACCCCTCTTCAAACTCGAACGGCTGATCTTGGGGCTGTCAATCCGCAAACCTTCAACCGATGCGGAAGCGCGCGCACTGGCAAACGGACTCCGTGCCTCCTTCGCCGCTTGGACGGTCGAAGCCCGTACCGAGGATCAAATTCTGATGTGCGACATCTCAGGGCGCACCCGCTCGTGGTTGCTGGCAGTGCCCGAGGGCAGGGACACGCGTCTGTACTTCGGGTCGGCGGTGGTGCCAGTGACAGACCCTCGCACCTCCCAAGCCTCTTTGGGCCCCATCTTCAACGCCTTGCTGGGCTTTCACAAGCTCTATTCGATCTCGCTGCTGTGGGCTGCCAGCTTACATCTGCGACGCTTGCAACGGGGAAAGGCTCGCGCTTAAACGTTCCCTCTCCCGTCAATTGGAGGCGTCTCTGATTGCCTACACGAAGCCCTTCTATCGTTCAGAGAGAGTCCCCCATCTAATTCGGCACATTTTCTATATGCTTTGTATAAGCTCGCTATAAGCTTGCTATAGGCGTTCCATAGTCATCCTATAAGCTCACCCCGTACCGATTTCCTATCTCCATTTTGGAACTTCCAAGCCGCAGGGGCGTTAATCATGCTGTTGTATCCACTTTATCAGTTTTAATCAGGAGAAAGCATGTTTATTAATATATTGATCCTTCTTGCCCTCATCGGGCTGGCGCTCGGCTTTGGCTGGCTGACGCGCCTCGCCTGGCGCTCTCACAACGCCTTTGCAAAATGGGCGGGTTCCCTGCTCAGCGGATTGCTGACGGTTGTCCTCTTGTTGGTCGGCTTGCTTGCCATGAAAGGTCTGGTCATGTATTACACGCCCAAATACACCCCCGCACCCAACTTGACCATCGCATCCACCCCCGAACAGATCGCGCGCGGCGAACACATCGCCTCAGCCTTCTGCATCGACTGTCATTCCACTACCGGGGAATTTCCCCTCACGGGTGGCGTAGACCTCGCCGATGACCTGCCCATCGATCTGGGCTCGTTTATCTCGTCCAACCTCACGCCTGCCGGCCCGTTGCAGAACTACACCGATGGCGAACTCTTCCGCGCCCTGCGCGAGAATGTCGACGAAGATGGCAAACGTCTACTCATGATGAGCGGCACCAATGTCCGCAACCTCAGTGACGAAGATATGCTCGCGATGATCGCCTTCCTGCGCAGTCAGGAACCGGTGCAGCATGAGACTCCCAACCCGCCCGATGCGCCCAACTTCACGGCGCTTCTTCTCTTCGGTGCAGGTCTCTTCCCAGATAAAGAGTTGTTGCAAGGGGAGATCGTCGCACCTGAAAAAGCCGCCACCGCTGAGTACGGCGCATTTATGATGACCTTCCTCGACTGTAAGCTCTGCCACGGAGAGAACCTCACCGGTGGCGATAGCCCCATCGGTCCCGCCGGTCCGCCGCTCACGCACATCAAAGGTTGGACGGAAGAGGAGTTTATCGCCACCTTCCGCACGGGCGTCACGCCCAATGGCAACCAGATGGGCGACCTAATGCCATGGCGTTCCACCGGCCGCCTCGACGACGTGGAACTGGGCGCCTTGTATCAGTACATCATCAACCAGCCTTAATCAGTTTGCGCTGGCGCAAAGAGAAAACTCCATGTCCGATGTATAAATCGCGGCATGGAGTTCTTCTTATGAAGCGTGGCTTTCTAGGCTTGGGCGGTATCCTCTTGGGATTATTCGTTCTGTTGTTTGCCTATCAAACATTTAGCTCATACGAGTTCAAGGGCTACGTCCTGCAAGAGCCGGTCAAAGCGCCGGAGGTCATGCTGCGTTCAGTAGAAGGTCCCGTCCGCTTTGCAGACTTTCAGAAAAAGTACACCTTGTTGTATATCGGCTATACCTCCTGCCCGGATGTCTGCCCGACGTCGTTAGCCAACCTCAAGCTTGCGCTTGCCGAGCTCACTCCGCAGGAAGCGGCTCAGGTGCAGGTCATCTTCATCTCGGTCGATCCCGCCCGCGACACGTCCGAGGCGCTGGGTCGCTATGTCAAGATGTTCCGGCAGGATTTCATCGGCGCGACCGGCACGCGGGAAGAGATCGACTGGATCGTCAACGCCTTTGGTGCCAGGTACACCATCGAGCCGCCCGACGAGAACGGCCAGTACAGCGTCAGTCATTCTGCCTTTACCATGGTGCTCGACCGTGACGGCTATTACGTCATGAATTGGGAGCATGGCATGTCGCCCACCGACATCGCGCAAGACCTCAAGTACCTCATCAAGCACGGCATCCCGGTCAGCGCGCAGATTCTGGCAGGACCCACCTACACACCTGTCGTCTGTGCAGTGACGCTCGTCCCGGCTCACGTCAAAAATGGACAGTGGCTGTATGAGCATCACTGCGCTCAATGCCACGGCTTGGACATGTCCGGCAACCCACAGTGGCAGGTGGAGCTGGCAGATGGCTCACGCCTCGCGCCTCCGCTCAACGGAACTGGCGCCGCCTGGAAATATTCCCCCACTGAGTTGTTGTCCATCGTCAAAGAGGGCCGCAATCTGGATAAACCCATCCATATGCCGGCCTTCAAATCACGCATCTCCGATTGGGAGATTGAGTTCATTCTTTCCTATGTCCAAAGCACCTGGGATGTCAATCAGTTGAATTATCAACATGGCTTCATGACCCTCACCCCGCAGCCTACCTCTACGCCCGCCGCGCCTCTTGCCCCCATCATCACCAGCACACCCGTCCCATAGGCTTTTTCCTCCTCTCAAAACCGAACAAACGTGCTAAACTAGGCGCATGTTTGCCCGCCTCAATAAACTATACAACGAATTTCCGCGCCGTTTCTGGATCATCGTCCTGACCTTCTTCATCGATAGCATCGGCGGGACCTTACTCTTCCCCTTCTTCTCGCTCTACATCACCGATCGCTTCAACGTCGGCATGACCGAAGCGGGCATGGTGTTGGCCATGTTCTCCATCTTCGGCATCATCGGCAACATGATCGGTGGTGCACTCACCGACCGCTTTGGGCGTAGGAAGCTCATCCTCTTCGGCTTGATCTTCAGTGCGCTTAGCACCCTGACCCTGGGCTTTGTCAATTCGTTGGCAGTTCTATTCCCGCTGGCGGCTTTCATCGGCTTGCTTTCAGACATTGCCGGTCCTGCCCATCAAGCCATGATGGCCGACATCCTCGACGAGAAACAGCGTCAGGAGGGCTTCGGGTTGATGCGCGTCATCCGTAACCTGGCATGGATCATTGGTCCGAGCATCGGCGGCTTCCTCGCCAATCGTTCCTTCATGCTGCTCTTCATCATCGACGCCATCGTCAGTTGTGTGGTTGCAGCGCTCTTCTACTTCCTCATGCCTGAGACCAAGCCCCAACATCACGAAGCGGACAATCCACAACCGCACGAGTCGCTTTTACAAACCATCGCCGGCTATGGCGTCGTCCTCAAAGACTTCGCCTTCATGGCGTTCGTCGTCGCCGCCATCCTCATGGGAGCAGTCTACCAACAGATGTACAACTCGCTCTCCGTTTATCTGCGCGACAACCACAGCATCGACCCGCAGGGTTATGGCTTCTTGATGACCACCAGCGCCATCACCGTCATTCTCTTTCAGTTCTGGGTCTCCCGTAATATCAAGCATCGCCCGCCTTTTCTCATTATGGCAGCCGGCACGCTCTTTTACATGCTTGGCTTTAGCATGTTCGGCTTCGTCACTGCCTATTGGCTCTTCATGTCCGCTATCGTGGTCATCACCATCGGCGAGATGCTCATCATGCCCACCAGCCAGACCCTCGCCGCCAACTTCGCCCCTGAAGCCATGCGCGGACGTTACATGGCCATCTTCGGGCTGACATGGCTCCTTCCTTCCACTTTCGCACCCATGCTCGCCGGTCTCATCCTAGACAACCTCAACCCCAATTTGCTTTGGTACGTTGGCGGGGTCTTATGTGCCGTCGCCGCGCTTGCGTTTTATGCTTTGCATTTGAAACTGGGAAAACAGGAACGGTTTATCCCGCAATCGTAGGTGGGATAACACTCCTACCGCATCTTCTTTTTCCGCTTGGCATACGTCGAGACGAAATGCACCCACCACGGGGATAACTTCATCTGATATTTTGCCTGCCGAATGACCTCCCGCATCCCATCTGGACCTTGGAACGGGTCCAGCCATACGACAGATTTCCCTACCTCAAAGATCGCATGGGCATCCGAGCCGACAGTTCCGGACAGGTTATGTTTCTCTGCGAACGCCATCGCACGCTGATTAAAGCGCGGGTCCATACAGCGTGAATTGAAGATTTCAATTGCATCCACATGCGGAATAATCTCCAGCAAATCTGCTTCCTGCCAGCCGCCTTTTCTCCATGCATCGAACGGATGGGAGACGCTGATAAATGCGTCTTGTTCCCTCAATCTCCGAATCGTCTCCAGTGGAGTCACCCCGGCAGGGATCTCTTCGGTCACATAGGCGGCGAGGATTTCCCCACAGGTGGTCATGATCTCCTCCCCCACGATGACCAGTTCCGGGTCGAGGTGCTGAGCCGCTACCGCTCCGGCAATTGAATTATGGTCGGTGATGACGAGGCGATCCAATCCCTTTTTCCGCGCGGCTTTGACCAAATCCTCAGGGCGGGTCAGTGAGTCTTTCGAGGCGTTTGTGTGACAGTGAAATTCAAGTTTGAGCATGAGACCATTCTACCAATTCGATTGTCGAAAACCGCGTTTTTGATTTAGAATCAATACGACATGATGCGCAACATCGGTTCCTTTATTGGCTCCATCTTCAAATCGCCCTATGGGGTGGTTCTCATCGCAACTGCCCTGTGGCATGGAGTGGTTTGGTGGTTTAAGATCCCCTTCAACCCGGTCATCAGTGTCGTCGTCTTTCTTTTGGACATGGTCGTCGCGTTCATCTTCGTGGACCGGCTGACTTATTTTTTCTCTCAATTTGTACTTCCCATCCAAAACCCCAAGGATCGGCAGAAGATCTTTGAGCGGGTACAAACCTTCGACACAGGTGGACGCGGACCCACGCTCTTCGTCAAAAATGGACGTGTCATCAAACATCCCGGCGAGGAAGATAAGCGCGGTCCCGGTGTGATCGTTCTGGATACTGCCAGCGCTGTCGTCTTACGAACCGACACGCAGATCATCGGTCCGGTTGGACCGGGTGTGCGCTTCACGGAAGGGAACCAATACATCGCCAGTGACCTCGGCGTAGACTTGCGCCCGCAGTGGCAATACATTGGTCCGCATAAGACCGATCAGCCTTTCCTCAACCCGATCTCGAATCCCAAAGTCTTCAACGACATCGAAAGGCGCCGGCTGGAAACGGTCGGTCTGACGCGCGATGGGTTTGAAGTCTCGCCCACCATCAGCATCAAATATAGGATCAAACGTCCGCCGCGCAACCAGCCCACTGAAAGCGGCGTGCTCTCCCGTTATGAATATGACCCGACCTCTGTGCGGAACGCCATCGTCCGCGAAGTGATCGAATTGGGTAAATCCAGCAACAAGCGCGACCGTATGGAGTGGAACAAACTTCCCACCCATTTGGTCGTCAACGTCTGGCGCGAATACATTCGCAAGTTCAAACTCGAAGACCTGTTCATCGCCAAACAAAGTGAAGAGAACGGTTTGCAGGTCATCGAAGAAATGCTCAACAAGCGCCTCAAGCAAGCCGAAGTCAACACGCTGAATGAAGTCGGTCAAAAGACCGGAGCTTCGCAGGAAAGCCTCGAATTTATCCAGTTGAAGTTGCGCGGCATCGAGGTCATGGAAGTCCGCATTCACAATGTGATGTACGACCAGGGCATGGAGGAACATTACGTCAAACAGTGGAGCGGAGAGTGGTTGAAGAACGCGAAAAAGGAAGAGGATCAACTCAATGAGCAGGAGCAGTTGACCGAAAAACTTGCGCGCATCACCGCCGCGAAAAATTTTGCGCGTCTAGCTACCAAGAATTTTGTCGCCGCGCAGATGCCAAAGGATGAATACACCTTGCTGGAAAATCTCATCCAGCCGCTCAAGGAAACATTGCTCCTTGAAAATCGCACCAAAAGCGAGATGGATCTGGAAGTCAAACGCCTCGAAGACATCGGTAAATGGCTGTTGGTCAACAAAGCGGATCAGTCTCAGAGACAGGGGCATAGTCGCTAATGGCCAGAGTCGCAACCAACAACCGTCAGAATAGCCGCAGCACCAGTTTCTTTGGACTGTCGGATAAAAGCGTCCAAACCCGCAACAACGTGCGCCTCATGGGCGGACTGGGAGTTTGGTTCGTGCTCAGCGGGTTGACCTTCCTCCTGAATATATTCGGCGTCGATGACAATATTCATAAAACCATCATCGGCGCCATGAGCGTCTTCAAATACATTCCGCTGATCTATGTCGCATATACGATGGCGAAGTCGAAAGCGGCACACTACCTCGACGATATCTTTGAGTTGGGTGACCAAACCCTGGCTGAAAACTTCATCGAAGATGTCGCGTTTGGAGGCGGTGATCAGTTCATCACCATTGACGAGGGCCGCATCTCCGAGAAGGACGAACGCTCGCCCATCATCCTCGTCGGTGGACCGGGCAAGATCAAGGTCAATTTGGGAAGCGCCGCCCTGCTTGAAAAAGTGGATGGCGAGCCGGAGATCATCTTTGCTCGCGGCGAGCCGTGGCCTATCGGTCGGTTCGAGCGTATCCGCGAGATCGGCAAAGACGATGAAGTCGGCAAGCGCGAATATGCTGCCATCAATCTGCGCGATCAATTCGTGGAAGGGCTCTCCGTCAAATCGCGCACCAAAGATGGCATCCCCATTGAGGCGCAGGACATCAAGATCATCTTCAGCATCTTACGCAAAAAAGTGACTCAGGACGACGCCGCTGAAAGTGATCCGTATTCCTTTGACCCTCGCGCTGTGCCCAATCTTGTATATAAACACACCATTATTACGCCGCCGCCGGAAAAACCCTCAGGCGTCACCTTCCCATGGGATACAACCATCATCCCATTGGTGATCTATGAACTTGAGAAGCTGATCACTTCCAGCACGTTGAGTGAAATCCTTGCCAGCGTCAGCCAAAAGGAAGTGGATGCGCTCTCAAAAAATGCAGAAACCATCGCCCAGAAACGCATAGAGATGACCGGCATCCAACAGACGTCAGGTCAAAATAACAAAGACCTGCCGCCCTCGTTCATCTCACGAACGAAGATCACGTCGATGTTCTATAGCGAAGAGTTTGTCAAGAAAGCCGCAGACCTTGGCGTTGCCCTGCATTGGATCGACATCGGCACCTGGAAGTTACCCGATGCAGGCATCCTCGAAAACCTGAAGTCAGCCTGGAATTTGGCGCGTGAGAACAATCGCAGACGCGGCGCACTTGAACGCGAAAGAAAGAAGAAGGAACTTGACGGACTGATCGAGCTCATCCATCAGGTCATCATCTCGAACTTCGATCGTCCTTCTTCACCTTCTGTCCGATTGACCGACAAAGACATCGACGAATTGACAAAAATGTTCGAGAACAGTTCTGAAGTGGTTGCGCCATTCAACCTCAGAAAACAGATCTCTCAACAAGGCAGCAAGCGAGACGCGCACACGATTGCCGTCGAGATCCTGAAAGCCTTCCGCCGCGAACTGATGTCTGGCAAAGACCTCATCCAAAAGGAAGATCCCACCGCCGAAAGGCAAGCCGACCTTGAGCGCATCGACAAAGTCATTCAATACATTAATCTGTACTATTCCCATCAAGTAAAGTGACCCACATGAGACACCCCAATTTCCAACTTACCCCTGAAATCTCACGCGCGCTCCTCACGGGCGCGCCTATTGTTGCCCTCGAATCGACAGTCATCACTCATGGGCTGCCCCGTCCGCAAAACCTTGAACTGGCGCGGAACATGGAAAAACAGATTCGCGAACACGGCGCGACTCCCGCCACCATCGCCCTGCTGGATGGAAAGATCCGCATCGGACTCACAGACGAAGAGTTGGTACAGCTTTCAGAAAGCGACGCCACGCTGAAAGTCAGTCACCGCGACTTCGCCACCGCCATCGTCAAAAAAGCGAATGGCGGCACTACCGTCGCTGGGACGATGTACGCCGCCAACATGACCGGCATCAAGGTCTTCGCCACCGGCGGGATCGGTGGGGTGCATAAAGAGTCTTCGTTCGATATCTCCACCGACTTGAAATCGCTGGCAGAGATTCCCACAGTTGTTGTCTGCGCCGGAGCTAAAGCCATTCTCGATTTGCCCGCCACACTCGAATATCTCGAAACAATGGGCGTGCCTGTCGTTGGCTACCAAACGGATGAATTCCCAGCGTTCTACTCACGCGAGAGCGGACTCAACGTCAGTGTGCGGCTGGACTCGCCGAAAGAGATCGCCGAGTTTGCCAAGGCTCATTGGAACCTCGGTATGAAGACTGGCATCCTCGTGACGAATCCGATTCCCGAAGCAGAATCAATTCCAAAGTCTGAGATGGAGCCGATCATTGCCAGGGCATCGGTTGAAGCGATGGAGAAGGAAATCCACGGGCAGGCGTTGACTCCGTTTTTGTTGGGTCGCATTGCCGAGTTGACGCAGGGCAAGTCGCTCAAAGCCAATCTTGCCTTGCTGTTGAATAATGCCCGGCTTGCAGCGGAAATCGCAAAAGAAATGACCGCGCGAAAAAAGGAATGGGCGCTCTAACGAAACAGGTCACGCAAATTGCGTGACCTGTTTTTTAGTGATTACTTCCTTTGCTGACCAATTCCTTTACCATTTCTTCTGGCACTTGGCCA
>JAHDWC010000072.1 GCA_023382575.1 Anaerolineales bacterium | reverse complement strand
CCACCGGCGCACCGATTGCCTTGCTCGTCCAAAACGATGACCATATCAAATGGAAGGGCAAAGCCATCGAGCCGATGACCGCTCCCCGCCCAGGTCACGCGGATTTAACTGGCGCGGTCAAATACGGCTACAAAGATTTGCGCCCTGCACTCGAACGCGCTTCTGCTCGCGAGACCACCATGCGCGTGGCAGCAGGAGCTGTTTGCAAGCATTTTCTCGCACAGTTTGGGATTATCATCGGCGGATATGTTACCTCCATCGGTGAAGTAACCGCGGACTTTGGCAACATGCCCTACGAAGAACGCTTCATCCGCGCCGAAGAATCGGATGTGCGCTGCCCGGTTGAATCCTCCGCTGAAAAAATGCGTGCCGAAATCGAAAAGACCATCCACGGCAAAAATACACTCGGCGGCGTGTTGGAAATCATCGCACTCAATCTGCCTGTTGGTCTCGGTAGTTTCGTGCAATGGGATCGTCGCCTCGAAGCCAAACTCGCTCATGCCATCATGTCCGTCCAAGCCATCAAAGGCGTGGAAGTGGGCGATGCCTTCGACAACGCCAAGCGCATTGGCACCCAAGCCCATGACCCCATCAACCTTCAACCTTCGACCTTAGACCTTAGACGTGCGACCAATCGCGCAGGTGGCACTGAAGGTGGAGTTTCCAACGGACAGCCTGTCGTCATCCGCGCCGCGATGAAACCGATTGCTACCACGCTTCTCCCTCAGCCGACAGTTGACCTTGCTTCCGGCGAAAATGCTCCTACCAAATACGAACGCTCCGATTTTTGTCCTGTCCCGCGTGCCGTTCCGATCCTCGAAGCGATGGTCGCTTTTGTCCTCGCGGATGCCCTGCTCGAAAAACTTGGCGGCGACTCCCTCAACGAAATGAAGCCGCGTTTCGAAACCTTGCGCAAAGCCACCCTCGAAGATTTACCAATGGACAACATTCCACACATCTTCTGGGAATAAACACTGGATACTGAAATGCACCTCTTTCTCTACGGACCTCCCGGCACGGGCAAAAGCACCCTTGGCAAGATTCTCTCGCGGAGTCTCAAACTTCCATTCATTGACCTCGACCGCGTCATTGAAACGAACGCGGGTATGTCCATTCCGCAAATTATGGAGCAACAGGGTGAAGCGTCTTTCCGCGATATGGAAACTGTCGCGTTGAAATCACTGACAGCTGAAAAAGAGAACATTGTCGCTTTGGGTGGCGGCGCATTGCTTCGCGATGAAAATCGCGCCTTCGCCGAGTCTAACGGCAAAGTCCTTTTGCTCATGGCAGAATTGCCCACTCTGTTAGATCGCATTCAACATGAGCCGGGCAAACGTCCACTGCTGGCGGGTGATCTAAAAAATAAACTCGTTGCCTTGCTTGAAAAACGCAAAGAGCATTATGCTTCCTTCCCGCTGCAACATCATGTAGATAACAAGCCCGCCGAACAAAACGCGCGTGAGGCGCAGATCAAACTTGGCAGGCATCATCTCTCCGCGATGGGGGAATATGACGTAGTTGTAGACCGCGCTTTTAGCGTGACGAATTTACAAAACCCAATCATCGTCACGGATGAGAATGTGGCAAAATATCATCTCGAAAAAATTCAAGATCTCTTCAACGCTAAAGCCGTCGTCGTGCCTGCGGGTGAAGAGCACAAAAATCTTGAAACGATTTCTCTTTTATGGAAGTCATTTCTTGAAAATGGCCTCGACCGCAAAAGCACCGTCATTGCCCTTGGGGGTGGCGTGATCGGTGACATGGCCGGCTTTGCCGCGTCCACATACATGCGCGGCATTGATTGGATTGGCATTCCGACGACTCTGCTTTCGATGGTAGATGCTTCGCTGGGCGGGAAGACAGGATTCGATTTGCCTGAAGGGAAAAACCTCATCGGCTCGTTTCATCCGCCGAAGTTGGTCATGGCAGACCCAAGCCTTTTGCTTACACTGACAGATCGCGAACTTCGCTCCGGCATGGCAGAGGTGGTCAAGCATGGCATCATCTCAGACCCGGATTTGTTCGCCATGTGTCAGCGCGGCATGGATTGGGTAAAAGCCAACCTTGAAGATGTGGTCAAACATGCAATGGCAGTGAAGATCAAAGTCATCGAAGAAGACCCGTACGAAAGAGGATTCCGTGCCGCGTTGAATTTGGGGCACACGGTGGGACATGCGGTGGAACTCGTCAGCAAGTTTGAATTGCGGCATGGCGAGGCAATTGCGATTGGCACTGCGGCTGAGGCGCGGTATGCGGCTCGGGTTGGGCTGACAAGCCAAAGCACGGTCGAAGCGATTGAGTCCACACTTGAGGCATTAGGATTGCCCATCCATATTCCTGAAGAAATGCCGCGTGAGAAAATTATCCAAGCCATGCGAGTTGACAAAAAGAAGAATGCAAAGGCGATCCGTTTTGCACTCCCAGTGGAGATTGGTAAAGTTGAGCTGGTGAATGTGGATGATTTGGAATCTGTTTTGGAGTGATGATGAAAATTTTGATTCTGCACGGACCGAATTTAAATTTGCTCGGAACTCGTGAACCTGAGGTTTATGGTTCGATGACATTGGATGATATCAACGAAAAGATGATCACACTCGGACACGAACTAGGCGCAGAAGTGACTTGTTTGCAATCAAATCACGAAGGCGCGTTGATCGATGCCTTACACGATGCGCGAACGTGGGCGAGTGGGGTGGTCTTCAATCCGGGCGGGTACACGCATACGTCTGTTGCGTTGCGAGATGCGATCTCGGCGATTGTGATTCCGGTGATCGAAGTGCATCTTTCGAACGTGTATGCGCGTGAGGAGTTTCGGCATACGTCGTTTGTTTCCGCGGTCTGCAAAGGCAAAGTGACCGGGTTTGGCTGGCGGTCGTATGAATTGGGTTTGCGTGGGCTCGTTGATATAATCAAGGTGTGACCACTCAAACCATCCCTACAACTGAACCTTTCTTTCTTCCTGGTGGGCGTACGGGAATTTTGCTGATCCACGGATTCACCGGCACACCCAAGGAAATGCGTTGGATGGGGGAATATCTCAATCGGGAACTGGGCTACACTTGTCTTGGCATTCGGCTGGCAGGACACGCCACCCGCCCAAAAGATATGGTCCGCTCGCGCTGGACGGATTGGACGGCTTCCGTCGAAGATGGTTACAACCTTCTGCGCGGCGCTGTGGACGATATCTTTTTTGTCGGGCTTTCGATGGGTGGCGTATTGTCGTTGTTGATGTCCACACGGCTGACTGTGAAGGGCGTGGTCACCATATCTGCGCCGTACGAAATGCCAGATGGTCATCCCGAATGGCAGATCCGCCTCTACAGTTATTTCAAGACGTATCTTCCAAAAACGAAAGAAGCGCCCGGTGCAAGCTGGTTTGATAAAGAAGCGTTCAAGGAGCATATTTCATATCCGCTTAACCCGATCCGTGCGGCGGCGGAGTTGAAAGTGTTATTGGGGAAAATGCGTGCTGTTCTGCCCAAAGTGACTGTGCCTGTGTATATGATCCATTCCAAAGATGATA
The DNA here is from genome assembly GCA_023382575.1 of Anaerolineales bacterium. Lineage (GTDB taxonomy): Bacteria > Chloroflexota > Anaerolineae > Anaerolineales > Villigracilaceae > Villigracilis. Next base: position 15,140 of record JAHDWC010000072.1, on the reverse strand, counting down.
AGTATGTCGTGTCGGAAAACATGGAGCGGATTTACGCCGATCTGGTCAACGCTTCAGACAAGACTAAAACCTATGTGACAGGATCCGGTCACGTCGTCACGCGGGATGCGGCTCGTCATCAAGTCTTTGAAATGGCGCGGGATTTTATTCGTCGAATCGCTTAATGTCATTGCGAGGGCAGCGATTTTGCCCGGAGCAATCTCCCAGCATTTGGAGGTTGCTCCGTTGCTGTTGTTTCTTGCAACAACGAATGCTAAAGAGGAAACTTGAATCGGAATCTGTTTTTTATTGCCTTTGCCCTGTTCCTGTGGGGACTTGGCGAAGGGATGTTCTTCAATTTTGTATCCATCCGTTTGGAGAGTGAATTCCTGTTGACCAAACAGCAGGTGGGATTCGCCTTGGGCGCTTTTGGATTCTTCATGGCGATCACGCACATTCCAGGCGGACATCTCTCTGACCGCATTGGCAGGCGTCCGTTGTTGATCGCGGCGTGGGTCTTGGGCATGCTTTCCACGCTGGCGATGGGACTTGCCAAAAGCCTGCCGCTTTATCTTATCGGTTTATTCGGTTATGGATTGACGGCGTTTGTCGCTTCGCCCTTGAGTAGTTACGTCACTGCAGCGCGCGGCAAATGGGAAGTTGGCACGGTGCTTTCCCTGACTTCCGCCATGTTCAATCTCGGGATGGCGCTCGGTCCCGTTAGCGGTGGCTGGATTGCAGAAAACTATGGCATGAACTCCAGCTATCTCGTCGCGTTTGGGATCTTTGCCTTCTCCACGCTTTTCGTGATCTTCATCCACGCGCAACCCATCGACAGGCACGACCCCGAAGCGCCTCCGCTGGATTTGTGGAAGAACATGCGCTTCGTCAACTTTTTGATGATCTACGCCTTTGCCGTCTTTGCGCTGTATCTTGCCCAACCGCTCACGCCGAACTTCCTCAAAGGGGTGCGTGAGTTGACGTTGACCGAGACCGGCTGGATCTTCTCCGCGGGTGCATTAGGCAACTCCGTGATGACGTTTGCATTCAGTCGCTTCAATCCACGGCGGGGGTTTGTCCTCGCCCAGTTGCTGGTCATCATCTTTGCAGTTTTGATCTGGCAGGGGACAGGTCTACCCGTTTTCATGCTTGGTTATTTCCTGCTGGGCGGATTCCGCGCCGCGCGCCCGATGGCAATGGCGCAAGCCCGCGGCCTCGTCCACGACTCACAGATGGGCATTTCTTATGGCGCGATGGAAACGGTCAGTTCGATCATCTTCATCATTGCGCCGCCCATCGCTGGCTTTGTCTTTGACCGCGACCCATTCCTCATCTACCCGTTGGTAATTGGGTTGATTCTAATTTCGATGCTGGTCAGTTATTTCTTTGCCCCACGTCCCGGCGAACTTGCAAATCAACAGTCATAACTCGGAAAGGTTTCCCATGTTAGAAATCGTTTCTTTTACTTTAGGTCCTGCCTCTACGAATGCCTATCTCGTCGCCGACCCTGCGACAAAAGAAGCCGTCGTGATTGACCCCTCATGGGATGGTCACCTCATTTTGGCAGAAGCACAGAAGCGCAACTGGCGCATTGGTCACCTTTGGTACACGCACGCTCATTTCGATCATATCGGTGGCGCAGCAGCCATCGCAGATGCGTTGAATCCGCTCCCGCATGTGGCGCTTCATCCCGATGACCATGTTCTCTGGCGGGCAGGTGGAGGCGCTGCAGCCTTTGGCTTGGATATCGATCCGGGTCCTGAACCGACCATTGACTTTGTCCACGGTATGAAGCTTTTACTCGGCTCGAACGAGTTTGAAGTCCGCTTTACGCCCGGTCACACCCGCGGACATTGCGTTCTATATATCCCCAAGGAGAATATTTGCTTCTGCGGCGATTTGATCTTCAATGAAAGTGTTGGGCGTACCGACCTGCCCGGCGGCGATTTTGCAACTTTGGAGCACAGCATCCGTACACAGATTTATACAATGCCCGATGAGACTATCCTACTTTCGGGTCATGGTCCGCAGACGACTGTGGGACATGAGAAGATGTATAATCCGTTCGTTCAAAATCCATAAATCAAATTTATTTGTAGGAGGAAAGTGTGAAGAACCCCAATGCGCAAAATCAAGACCCAAAACCACGCCGGTCATTTTCATCCATCCCTCGTTGGTTGATCGTCTCGGTGGTCGGGGTCATTTTGATCGCAGTCCTTGCCAGTGCCAGCCGCTCGTTTTGGTATTTTGAAGTCATCGAAAACGATGAGGTGGGCGTCACCATTGAAGCGGGTGAAATTCAAGGTGTGAAGCAACCAGGTATTGCCTACGATGTCGGCCTGTTCGTGGACTTGGTCAAGATCAAGACCAGCGCCGTTGCCATCACTGTGGACGACGCCGAACTGATCACCATCGACAAGCAGCGCATCGGCTTGCAGGTCACGGCAGATGTCTTCCGTCCGCGTGAGGCGGATATCGTCATCTCCAACTACTCGCGTTATCGTAACATCTACATGAACGACGAGTCATTGACCCAGCGTATGACTGCCTTTACTTTGCAGGCCATGAAGGTTTGTGTGGGTGACAAGAAATTCGATGAAGCTGTCATCGGTTCAGGACGCGACAATTTGCGCAACTGCATCGACGAGGAATTGAGTGCTCTCGCTGAGCCGCTCGGACTCGAAGTCCGCAATGTGGCAGTGCCGCAGGTCATCATTTCACCCGAAGTGCAAGCTGCCCTTGATGCCATTGTCCAGAGTCGCCTTGCTACCGAAAAGGCCAAACAGGATGCTGAAAAAGCCGAGCAGGAAGCTGCCGCGCAGCAAGCTGTGGAAGAAGGTCGCATCCGTGTGGAGCAGTCCAAGTTGCAGGAAGAAGCGCGTCAGCAAGCTATCCTTCAAGAATTAAAGCAGCAGCAACTGGAAGCGGAACTCTCCGTCATCGAACAGCAGACGGTCAACGCACAAGCGCAACTGGATCTCACTCAGGCGCAGCAAGCAGTCGCCGACGAACAGGCGCAAGTGGAAATCGCCAAGGAATTGGCGCTCGCGGAAATGTACGCCGCGCACCCTGAATATGTCGCCTTGCAGATCGCGCTGGCAAATGCCAACGCCATCAAAGAAACAGACAAATTCATTTACACACCCTCGGGTGTCTTCCCGAATTTGATCCTGACGAACGGCGCGATCCCAACATTTCAGGTAAGGTAAAGTCATACCAAACATCCCACAACATAAAGTGTTGTGGGATGTTTTTTCGAAGGATGATCCATGAAACGTGCAGTGGGCATCAGCCTTGGAAGTTCAAAACGTGATAAACGAGTTGTTGTCAACCTCAATGGGGTCGAGATTCAAGTCGAGCGCATCGGCACGGATGGCGATGTAGCCAAGGCTCGTCAACTGTATCTTGATCTGGATGGAAAGGTGGATGCCTTTGGCGTGGGCGGCGTAGACCTCTACCTGCGTCTTGACCAAAGGGAGTATCCGCTTCATGCTGCCCTAAAGCTGGTCGCTGGCGTGAAGCAGACTCCACTCTGTGATGGGCGCGGACTCAAGCACACCCTCGAACAGCGTGTCTTCGAGTTGGCAAAAGCGGAATTAGGCGATGTCCGCTTTAAGCAAGCATTCATCCCCGTCGCTGCGGATCGGCTTGGTTTGGCGGCAGCAGTTTCCGAAGTCAGCGACCGATGCGTGTTTGGAGATTTGATGGTCGCTCTGGGAGTCCCGCTTCCTGTGTATGGGCTTCCAGCGTTCAAACGAGTTGCCCGGGTTATGTTGCCCATTGTCAGTCACTTCCCGATGAGTATGCTTTTCTATGGCAGTGATGGCGCCGAGCAAGAACCAAAGTATGAGAAATATTTTGAAGGGTCTGATCTGATCGCGGGGGATTTTCTCTTCATGCGTAAATATATGCCGAAGAGTTTGGCAGGAAAAACTATCGTTACGAACACCACCACAGAAGATAACATCGCTCTTCTTAAGGAAAGAGGCGTGAAGACGGTCATCACTACCACTCCGCGTTATGACGGTCGTTCCTTTGGCACCAACACCACCGAAGCCATGCTCACAGCATATGCCGGAACGGGCAGGCGCTTGACGGATGAGGAGTTGAACGGCTTGATCGATGAGTTGGGATTGAAGCCAGATGTAACCCAGCTTAAAAAAGAAAAGGCGTTCAACTGAACGCCTTTTCTTTTTTAAGCCCTGTCTAAATATTTCAGCCCTGACCCAGTATTGAATACCACGATTCGCTCATCGGGATCGATCCATTTTTGGGCGACGAGGTTTTTCAGGGCGGCGTAGGTGGCGGCGCCTTCGGGGGCGGTGAAGATGCCTTCTGCGACGGCAATTTCTTTTTGTGCGCTCATGAGCGCTTCGTCTTCCACAGCGACGGCTGTGCCGTTGCTGTCATAAAGACACTTAAGGATCAGGTGATCGGCAAAACTCTTAGGGACGCGTAAGCCTGATGCGACGGTGGAGGCGTTGGTCCAGAAATCGCAGAACATGGCTTTTTTCTCAAATGCGCGTGGGACGGGGGCACATCCTGCTGCCTGTACCGAAACCATACGTGGACGTTTCGTGTTCTTCAGCCATCCAAGCGTTTCCATTTCTTCGAAGGCTTTCCACATGCCAACCAGACCCGTGCCGCCGCCAGTGGGATAGATGATGACATCCGGCAATTCCCAATTGAACTGTTCTGCCAGTTCATAGCCCATGATCTTTTTACCTTCGGCGCGATAAGGTTCTTTGAAAGTGGATACGTCGAACCAACCTTCTTCGCGTGCCTTGATGCCCGCCATGCCTGCCGCGTCGCTGATCAACCCGTCAATGAGGATGACTTCCGCGCCGACGATTCGGCTTTCTTCGATATTTGCCTTGGGAGTATCCTTTGGCATGTAGATCATCGATTGCATTCCAGCTCGCGCAGCATACGAAGCCATCGCGCCGCCAGCATTCCCTGCGGTGGGAATAATAACTTTTTTAATGCCTAATTCCTTTGCTTTGGAAACTGCTGCAGAAAGCCCGCGGGCTTTGAACGAGCCTGTCGGGTTGCTGCTTTCTTCTTTGACGAATAATTGATTTAATCCTAGTGAGTTGCCCAGCCTTGAGAGAGGGAGCAGGGCGGTATCGCCTTCCCCCAATGTGACTTGATTTCTTTCCTCGAGGACCGGAAGAACCTCGTGCCAGCGCCACATGCCTCTATGTCGCCGGCTGACCTCATCCCGGTCTATCCGCTGACGGGCAGACTCAAGGTCATAATCCACGATCAGGGTGGATTGGCACTCCGTGCAAAATGTGTGGATCTGTTGGACGGAGTATTTTTTTCCGCACCCAGAACATGTCAATCCTTTCAGGAAGGAATGCTGTTCACTCATTCGGTTTTTTGCTCGGGCGCTGGCACGAACGCTTCCACGCGTGCCCACAACTCACGAATGTTGATGGGCTTGGACATGTAAACATCGCAACCGGCAGAGAGCGCTTTTTCGGCGTCACCTTTCAGGGCGTTGGCAGTGATGGCAATGATGGGAACATAAGCCAGGCTTGTTTTCTGGCTGGCACGCAGGCGACGAGCAACTTCATAACCGTCGATGTCGGGCAGGTTGATATCCAGCAGGATCAGGTCCACATCCTTTTCCTCGGCAACCGTTACACCGGTCAACCCATTGGGCGCTTCCAGCAGGACATATCCGCGCGACTCAAGTGCACGTTTTACGAGCATCATGTTATCGGGATTGTCTTCCACGTATAAAATATTGTGTCCCATGAGATCTCCTTAACTCTTATTCCTGTCATCCATTTTATCTTCAATGACATGGATGACCTGATCTACAAACTTTCGGGTGGGCAGTGAGCCCTTTTGATACACCGCTTCAATATGACCATTGAGACGTTTCCGCTCATCAGCAGTAATGTCCTTCGCGCTGACGACCACCACTGGAATGTGCTTGGTGCGCGGATCTAATTTCAATTCCTCTACAAGACCAAAACCGTCGATACCGGGCATGGTCAAGTCACTGACGATCAAATCGGGCAGTTTCTGACGCGCAATGGAAAGTCCCTCCCAGCCGTCCTTGGCATGATACATACGGTAGTTCTTTCTACCTTCCAGCAGGCGGCGGATGAGCAACGCGTCGTCCTCATTATCGTCAATTAATAACACAGATGTGGTCGTTTCATCGAGGTGTTCAAGTGCAGCTTGCAAACCTTCGCGTGGCGCCGGAGATTGATCCTTGCTGAGATGGACATCCACTGCCCACTGGTCGCCGAGCACATGTTTTTCGACTGGGAAGGTGTGACCTGTACAATTGATGACAACCAAGTCTTCCTTATTGATGACACCATTTTTGGATAACTTCTCGAATCCGGCAAAAGCGACAGCGGTTGCCGGCTCGACAGCCATACCTTCGCCTTTGGCGAGGGCTTTCATGGCGTTATAAGCTTCCAAATCCGATACAGATTCCATCACGCCGCCATATTTTTGAGCGAGATTCCAAAGATAGGTATAAGCCTTACCCGGGTCACCCGTCGAGAGGATGATGATGCGCGTATCAGGGATGACCGGCTCAGCAACATCCTTACCCGCTTTAAAGGCTTTGACCATTGGTGCGCAACCGTCAGACTGAATGACAGCCAATTTTGGAACCTTATTGATCAAACCCATCGCATACATTTCCTTGAAACCCTGATACACGCCCAGCGGACCCAGCCCGCCGCTCACCGCTTGGATGTACCAATCGGGGGCGCGCCAGCCAAGGTTTTCCACGATCTCGTAGGCGATGGTCTTCATCGATTCGCGCGCAGGAATGGAACTTGCGCCGCGGTCGAGTAGCAGATTCTTGCGTTGGGCAAATTGCGCGGCGATTTGTTTGGTCTGGTCGTAGTTGCCGCTGACGCGGATGACTTCCGCGCCGAAGAGCGCTGCCTCTCGCAGTTTTTCCTGCGGCACGAGACTGGTCATGAAAACCCAGAGTTTGATTCCTGCTCGCGCACAAGCCGCAGCATACGCAACCGCCGCATTACCCGTGGAGGCAATGACCGCTTCGCGAATCCCGTTTTCGTTCATTGCGGCGACGGCGACAGCTGCCTGACGGTCTTTGAAGGAAGAGGTCGGTCCGTAGCGTTCATCTTTGATGTAAACAGTACCATGCCCGAGGTCCGGAGCGAAGCGATGCGAGAGCCAGAGGGGCGTTCCGCCTGCAGGATACAGATCCAGCGCGGCAGGGTTATCCAGCGGCAGGACATCTTGATAGCGCCACATGTTCATGGGACGATTGGGGATGCCGCGCAGGATCTCGCGCTTGAAGGCTTCGTAGTCGTAGTTCGCTTCGAGCCATTGCGACTGACATTGTTTGCAGATCGCTGGTTCGAATGGAACGTAGGGTTGCTGTTCGCCGCAGATGGCGCATTGCAGGTAGGTGGGTGTGGCCATGATTAGCTCTTGGATGTGATCTCGGGTTCTGCAACTTTGGCTTCGATGGGGAGGAAGACGTAGAAGGTGGAGCCTTCACCTTCCACACCAGTGCTTTCAGCCCACAGACGTCCGCCATGCATTTCGATCAGACGGCGACTGATGGGGAGACCCAAGCCGGTACCGCCAGCCTTGCGTGTGGTGGACGAGTCCACCTGCGTGAATTCCTGGAAGACGCTTTCCAGATGGGTGGCGGGAATACCGACGCCGGTATCCTTGACGCTGATAAGCACATTGTTGGATTCGAGAATGGCACGAATGGAGATTCGGCCGGTATCTGTGAATTTTACAGCATTGTTGACGAGATTGAGCAACACCTGGCGCAAGCGGGTTCGGTCTGCGTTGATCTCTACGCTGTGATCAGAATCTTCTTCGACAAAGAGACTCAACGATTTTTCACTGGCGAGCGGAGATGTAATGCTGACGACCTCTTCGAAGATTTCTTGCAGGCTGAACTTCTCAATGATGAGGTTGAGCTTGCCAGATTCGATCTTGGCCATATCGAGCACGTCATTGATGAGGTGCAGCAGATGCTGACCGTTCTTTTGAATGAGGCTCAGGTCGTTTTGCATGTAAGGCGTGAGTGCGCCGTCGAGACCTTCCAACATCACGTCGGTGAAGCCGAGGATGGAGTTGAGCGGGGTACGCAACTCATGCGACATATTGGCGAGGAAGGACGACTTGAGGCGGTCCAATTCGCGCAACTGGGTCAGTGTGGCAGCCTGTTCCTGGTAGAGGCGGGCATTTTGTAACGCGACCGCGACCTGTGAAGCAAGCGTGTTATAGATGAGCGCATCCTCAGTGGTGAAGTAACCTGCTTTTTCCGATTGAACGTCGAACACGCCGAGGACTTTATCACCCACGATCATGGGCACTGCCATTTCTGCGTGTGTATGTGGCAGAAGCGGGTTGGGAAGGAAGCCGATGTCGTCGTGAATATCGTTCACGATGACCGCCTCACGCTCGCGATAAGCGCGTGCCACCAGAGAGCGTTGGGCGTCCATTTGAATGGAGTGACCTGCGGTCACCATTTGGCGTCCGACTTCGCTTGCACCTGCCGAGAGCATCAACGTGTTCCATGAGTCGTCGGCAAGGTAGATGTGGGTGTGATAGAGATTGAAGCGTTCCTTCGTCAAGTCCACCACGGTTTGCAGGAGGGCATCCGGGTTCAACATGGTTGAGGAGGTCGTGGACACGGTCGCCACTGTTTCGAGCTGGTTCGCGCGTTCTGCGATGAGGTTTTCTGCCTGCTTACGTTCGGTGATGTCCTGATTCGCACCGTAGTAACGAATGATCTTGCCATTCTCATCTCGTTCCACGTTCACATTGACCAGGATATATCCCGTCCCGCCGTCCGCATAACGGATGCGGTGTTCAAGGCTGGTGTGGTAATGTCGTTCTGTTGAGCTTAGTGCCTTCCCAATCGCTTCACCTACCATTGGCAGATCTTCCGGATGGACGAATTTTTCTGCATATTGTGAAGATGACAATTGATAACTGCCAACTTCCTCCACCGTGGTATGGAAGATGGAATAGAACTGGTCATTGAAGGTGAAGATGTCCTTCTCAACGTCGTATTCAAAGTTACCGAGGCGGGCGATCTTGAGCGCTTCAGCCAGACGCGCCTCATTCGTACGCAGGATTTCCTCTGCACGCTTACGCTCAGTAATATCGCGGGACACACCGATGGTTAAGATGATCTTGTCGTTGATGTCGCGGATTGGCGCCTTCACGGTTTCGAACAGTCTGACGACACCGTCATACCGTGTGACTGGCTCTTCAGGGATGGAGAGAACCTTGCCCGTGTTGAAGACGTGCGCATCATCCCGGATGTATTGTTGGGTGTAATCTGGCTCCACGATCGGGGCATCGATCATATCGCGGAGTTGTTCATTGGTCATGCCGTAGTAATCGCGGAAGCTCTTATTCGCCCACACGATGCGGGATTTTTCACCCTTCACCAGCACCATGTCGGTGATCGCGTCGAGGATTTGCTGATAGCGGGATTCACTTTCGCGGATGGCCAATTCTGCCTGTTTGCGTTCAGTGATGTCCTGATTGGCACCATACCAGCGGACGATCTTGCCGTTCTCGTCACGTTCGACGTTGATGCTCACGAAGATGTAGCCAAGGCTTCCGTCGGGGAAGAAGATGCGATGTTCTACTTGCGCTTCGAAATGCCGTTCTGTTGTGGCAAGGGCTTTTCCAATTTCCGTGCCGACCAGGGGCGCATCCTCTGGGTGGACGAAGCGTTCCGAGTATTCGGCAGAGGACATTTGGTAACTGCCGACCGTTTCCACATCCGTGCGGAAGACAGCATAGAAGTTGTCGTTGAAGGTGAAGATATCCTTCTCGAAGTCGTATTCCCAGTTACCGAGGCGGGCGATCTGGAGCGCTTCAGCCAGACGCGCTTCGTTCTTTTGGATTTCCTGACGTTGCGCTTCCGTATAAGCGAACAGACGCTGTCTTTGAATTACAGTGGAAACCTGTTCAGCAAATGCCAGATACTGTTGGATGGAGGCTTGATCGAAATTCCGCTTTGAATGGGTGGTCTCAAGCAACAGCCAACCCACAACTTCTTCGCCGGATGAAATCGCCACGATCGCGGCCGAGTGGACACCCTGCATCTTGAAGACTTTCTGAGTCAGCGGGTTGATATTGGGCGCATCAAAGTCTGGGAAGACGACTGCGGTGCCAGGTTTGATCTCAGACACCAGCGGAAGTTGCTGGTCGGTAAAGCGATTGCCGAGAGAGCGTGCTTCCAGTCCGTCGCGGTCCCACGCCGCCACGACTTCTGCAGTCATGGGGTCATCGGAGACTTTCAGCGCAGCTACGATGCGATCCAGTCCGGTACGGTCAAGTTTGTGGACGAGTTGGTCGAGAGCTTCCTGTTCAGTTTGGGTGGCGATAATGGTACGGCTGGCATCATATAGTTTTTCAGTTGCCAGCAGGGCGGCTTGTGTCTGTTCTGACAGACGCAGGTTTTCGATGTGCGCGCTCAGGTTTTCAGCAACCTGTTGGATCAAGCGTTCTGCTTCTTCCTGCGACATGGTGCTGGGTTCGGCAATATCCAATTCGCCGATATTTTCATCACGCACTCTGATCGATTGCTTGAAGGCAACCGACAGGTCTCCGTTGGCGCTTTCAGCTAACGGCTGCACCATATTCTGGTCATAGACAAAGCCATCCTGGATCAGCTGGCGCGTCTGGAGATATTGCTCCCAACCTTCGCGGGTGAGGCGTTGAACGGCTTCTTCCGCTTCATTGCGGTATTTATCCGCTTCAGCCAACAGCCTGAGGTTATCAAGATGACGCGCGAGTTGGTCGGCGGTTTCTTGGATGAGTTGTTTTTCCGAGTCTGTCCATGTGTGGTTTGGATCATCGGCAAGTTGAAGTTTGCCGATCTCCGCGCCGAAAACGGCAACAGGGACTTCGATTAGGTGTTCGTCGATAGCGGATTCAGCGATAGGCTGGATCTGGTCCTGCTTATAGGCAAAACCAATTTTCTCGCCTCGGTCTACGGAATTGAGGAATTCTTTCCAATCGTTGAAGGACTGTCGTTTGGATCTTTCTTCCAATTCACGGCGGGATGCAGCGGCTTCTTCGAACAGCAAGGAGTTTTGGATCGCAATGGCCAACTGTCCAGCCAGCGCTTCGAACGCGGGAAGGTTGCTTTCATTCAACGCATTGGGGATTTCACTCTGCATGTCGAGCACACCCACGATGCGATCACCGACCAAAAGTGGAATCGCCATTTCTGAGCGGGTATTGGGCAGCAACGGATTGGGCAGGAAGGCCTCATCCTTCAGCGTTTCAGACACGATAATGGCGTGTTTTTCGAGGGCAGCACGACCATTCAAAGAGTCTTTGCTGATGGGGAGGCGGTGTCCGCGGAGTAACAGTTGACGTCCCGCCTCTCCTGTACCAGCGCGCAGGACAATCATCTGGTTGCTGGGGTCGGTGAGATAAACCTGGGTGTAGTACAGATTGAAGCGTGTGCGGATCAACTCCACCGATTCGAGCAAGAGGCGGTACGGGTCATTCACACGGGCAGTGATGGTTCGTCCGACTTCGGTCGCCAGTTCCAGGTCGTGGATACGTTCTGTCACACGTTGTTCGAGGTTTTGCGTAAGGTCTTGCAACTCTCTGTTTGTGTAGGCAAGCGATTTTGTGCTTTGATCTATTTCTGCGAAAGTTTGTTCAAGAGTTCTGGAAGCCAGCACCAGCAACAGACCTTCCAATGCGAGAATGATGGCAGGGAATGTCAATTGTGAACCGGACAGATCAGATTGCACACCAATTTGTGGACCAATATAAACGGAAGCGACCGCCAGAAGCGAGACGATAACCACTTGTCCTGGGCGCAATAGCAGACCTGCCAATGCAATCACGAGCGCAAGCTCAGCAACGGCGGGCAACCCAAATCCGGTTCCAACGAACATACTGATCAGGAACACGACATAGATAACGCCCACGATCAGCCAACTGACGATTTGAAGATGTCCCTTGCGTTGTAGGTAGAGGGCAAAGACAAGGATCAAAATTTCAAACGTCAGAATAGCCAAGCCGCCCAAGGAGGTGGTATTGTTCCAACTTGCAATAAGGGTAAACAGGGCGATAGCCGTGCTGCCCAATAGACCTAACAGAATAAGGTTCTGCAAGTTAGAAACGCGGTTCTTGGTGGCATCTGCAAAGGTTGGGGCACGCAACAGGGCAAGGAAGCTATTTTTTGAAGGCTCCTTCCCGCTCGAGGGACGCTCTGGTTGGTTCTTACCCAGATTACTCTCTCGTTGGGTGGGTTGAGGCTCTCTGGAAGAATCTGCCGCAGACTGCTGCGCGAGCTTTTCTTCCAATTCAAGGATGCGCGCCTTCATGGCAGCAATTTCGCTCAAGCTGGCGTACGAGGGCAGGTCTTGGTCGGAGAACATATTGTTAATCCGTTTCTTCATGGCATCATCAGACGGGTTTAAATTACTCATAAGGGTTCTCCTTTAGCGGATGTCCTTCAAGACTGAATCCGGCAGATCGAGCATAATGCGGGACTCTCTAACTCCCAGCGTTTTACCCAATTCGCGGACTGCAACTTGCAGGGCTTGTTCCACCGTAGAGGTATTCTGGATCTTTCGGCTAATGTCATTGATGACCGTTGCGCGTTCAGCCTGCTTTTGCGTTTGCGAATATGTCTGAGCGTTTTCCAGCGCGACGGCAACCTGATACGCAATGGATTGGATCAGGGCTTCATCATCGCTGCTCAAGCCGTTGACCTGATTTTGTTGGACGTCCAAAACGCCCAATACTTTCAGACCAAGGGAAATGGGTACTGCCAGTTCTGATTTAGTCTCTGGAAGCAGCGGGTTGGGAAGCCAATTCTCATCTTGTGAAGTGTCGCTCACAAGGACGGATTTATTGGTTTCAGCCACACGTCCAACGATACCTTTGCCGGCTGAGATTCTGTGATTGCTATCGAGCATGACCTTGCCAGCTTCCCCTGTCCCACCCACCATCACTAGATCCCCTGTGGCTTCTTCCACAAGATAAATGTGAGCGTGGTAGTAATTGAAGGCTTCTTTGATCTGCTCCACAACTTCAGATACCAATTGATTTGGGTCAAGAATGGTGGAGAGACGGCGGCTGACTTCGGCGGATGTGCTCAGCGCCTTGGTGCGTTCTTCCACGCGTCGTTCCAAGTCTGACTGAAGTTTGCGCAATTCCTGATTGACCTCGACCTGCGTCTCAACGGTCCGACTGAAGATGGTCATCAAGGCGTTTAGTGAGCCAGCAACCATCAGTTGCAAGAAGACCATAACCGCGACATCATTCCACCCAGTCGCGCTTGCCAGAACGGAATCGTTGATGCCAGTCATGTCGGCGTAAGCGACAGCTCCGATACCAAGCATGGTGAGGAAGGTTGCATACGGAATAGCTCTTTGTCCGCTCATCAAGCTGGCCACGATAATCACCAGACTGAAGCCAACGATGGCGGTGTCATGCATGCCATTGGCACGAATGGCAAGAAATGTGGAGGCCACCAAGCCCGCCAGCGGCAGGAATAATTTCGCAGGCCACAAGATACCTTGGAATGTGATAAAGAGCGATATACCCGCCAGTAAGGCAATGGATGATAACGTCACTTTCACAGCCAGACTTCCGTTGGAGAGGAAGGATGAGATGACGATCCCGAAAGAGGCGAACATCAACACGATCAGGATGGTGCGCACCATTTTGACAAAATCGGGATTTGTGTCGTTTGTTGAAAAAAGAACACTTCTACTTCGCAGCATGGTATACCTCGCTGGTCGACAATTTCATATCATTGGATTTTTCAGACAGGTAATTTTGAATAGCAATAAACATAGACATCTCCTACCTGTCGCCATTCTGCTTGTTCAGAGTGACGCGCGCGCGCGTTCCAAGAGCGCGTCCCAATTCGCGGACGGCAATTTGCATGGCGCTTTCGACGGTCATCTCTTTTTGAATCTTCTGGCTGATGGAGGACACCAACGTCTCGCGTTCCGCCTTCTTTTGCGTATCAGTAAAGGAACGGGAGTTTTGGATCGCGACGGCAACCTGGTTCGCGATGGATTGCAGCAGGTCCACATCTTCGCGCTTCAAACCGTCCACGATGTTTTGCTGAACGTCCAACACGCCGAGCACTTTCTGACCGATGGAGATGGGCACTGCCAGCTCGGATTTCGTCTCAGGAAGCAATGGGTTGGGCAGCCAGTTGGGGTCCGCCGCAGTATCGGATACGAGCACCGGGATGTTCAACTCACCAGCGCGTCCGACCAAGCCTCTGCCAGCCGGGATCTTATGTCCGCTTGCCAGCATGGTCTGACCAGCTTCTCCTGTACCACCCGCCATGACCAATTCTTGTCCTGCCTCATCAAATAGATAGATGTGAGCATGGTAGTAATTGAAGGCATTTTTCACCTGTTCCACCACTTCCACTACCAGTTTGTCTTCATCCAAGATGGTGGAGAGGCGGCGGCTGACTTCTGTGGAGGTTGCCAACGCTTTTGTACGATCTGCCACGCGTTGTTCCAGTGTGGTGATCAATTCGCGCAAGCGATCGGTCATGGTATTGAACGCTTGGGCAAGCAAACCGATTTCATCGTGTTGAACAACTTCCGCTTTCAGTTCGAGGTTGCCCTGTGCGACGTTATCGGCGATATTCGCAAGATTAATGATCGGATTTGTAATGGCTCTTGTGATGATGTAAGCCAATAAAATGGCAAGGACTGCTGTAAGCGTGATGATAGCAGCGGTGGTTTGGGATACCTGACGCGACGCTTCAAGAGCTTCTTCCTGATCGTGTTCAGCGACGAGCGCGATCTCAAGTTCAGGGATCCATTTGTACACGCCGAAGGTCTCGTTGCCTGCATAGTCGGTATAGGCAGCCGAGCCGGAAGCCTTGTCGCGGATGGCGTTTGTTACACCTGTAGTACGGATGTAGGTTTCGCCCAACACGAAGTCAATATGCTGTAATTGGGTCAACACTGCATTGTTGGCGCTGACGATATATGTCTCGCCGAATTCACCGAGACCAGTCTGCGCTTGCATAATGCCACTCAAGGTATCGAGGTTCACACGTGCTGCCAACACACCAATGGTACGTCCGGCACCGGTTGTGATCGGTTCCGAAAGAACGATGGAGTAGCTGGAAAAAGACACTTCATAAACTGGTGGAGCAATGT
>JAHDWC010000071.1 GCA_023382575.1 Anaerolineales bacterium | reverse complement strand
AGATTCGCTCAACGTCAACTTGCGGACATCATCAGCCTGAATCCAACGCCCCGCCACAATCAACGGTTCGATCAATTGACTGTCGGCAGGCGGGCCAAAGATGTTGATATTCTCCAGAACCAGTCCATCCGAATCCAGGACTTCGCCACTGAGGAACTGCCAACCTTCCACATCCAACACGCCATCCACAGACATGACGGCTTGTTCCATCTCACTCAAACGATAAGGTGAATCAAAGTCCACTGAAACATCGGCGGCAAAATAACGCCCAATGGCTCCAATGTATTCGTGCAAGGTTGTGCGGACATTGAATACGGCGATGAAGATCGCACCGCCCATTGTCAATGTGAAGAGTGTCAACACCAGACGTCCACGCCGGCGGAAGGTATTTCGCAGCGAGATGATAAACGGACGCGGGAAGTGAACTCCACGTGCGGCGAAGAAGCGCGTCAGGCGGATAAGCATCCAGTCAAACCAGTTGATGCGCTCCTGTTGACCCGAGACAGGTTTACTTTCATCCCCGGTCAGGTCATTGCTCAAGGCGCGTAGGACGGTGATGTTCGAGCCATTGAGCACAGGAGCCAGCCCGGCGATCAACGGGACAAGTAACCCCACCACGATCTGAATGACCAGCGCCATAGGGACGATGCGATATTCAAGGATGCTAAAGTTCAACTTGTCTGCGACGAACACTGCCAGCTCATAAGCGCCCTGCCCGCCAAGTGGGACGGCGATCATCAAAGCCAACGCCGCGAACGACATGATCAACGTGATGTACATGACAAAGACCTGTCGCCGCTGTCCGCCCACCAATTTGATGACGCCAATATGACGCAAGTGTTGATTCAACAACGCACTCAACGTATTGGCGATCAACGAGCTGGAGAGGAAGAGAATCAACACGCCCAGCATCAGCAAAATACCCAGGATCGCGTTGACCGTACTCGCCAGCGGATGTTTATGCGTCTCCGCGAAACGCAAGCGGATCACCGTCGAGCCACTCTTATCGAGCTTGTCCTTCAAGTCTGCGCCCACGGTACGGATGTGAAAGATATCGTCGCCGCCGGTGGCAGTGGTAATGTACGCCCGATTAAACAACTCCGGCTGGCGCAGATATTGCAGCGAACTCATCGTGATATAGGCGTATGGGGCCGCCAGAAAATCGCCCGCACCCATGGCAGTATCCTGCACCACGCCCACAACAGGCATGGTCTTGATGGAACCATCGGGCAATTGGAACTCAAGCATCCCGCCCATGTCCACATTCAAATCATTGAGCGCATCCCGCTCCAGGATCACTTCGCGTTTATCCGGGACAGATTTGCCCTCAACCGGCAACAGCAGATTGATAGCATTGTCCTCGAAGTCGTCGAATGCCACCATATCGAGCGTGGTCCATTTTTCGGTGCCTGCCACCCGCACGCGGATATTGAACACGCGCCGCGCCTCGGCCTCTTTTACATCATGTGAGTTCTCAATGGACGCCAGCACATCGTCATCGAAGTTCACCATCCGAAATTCAACGTTGGACGGATTATTCATCGCGTACGACGCACTCATGTCATTGGCAATGATGACATATGCGCCGGAGATCACGCCGATGGAGAACACCCCCACTGCGATGGAAAATACCACCAGCAGAGTGCGCAGCTTGCTATCCCATAAATCGTGTAAAACTTTACGCCATCTAGGTCTCATAGATCTCTTTCAGATAAAACTATTTCAACAACTCACTTACTTCACTTGCAGAATACGGCTTGACCGTCACATCCTTCAAGCCGTCGCGCAGGTATTGAGTCACACGCTCAGGGTTGATCGCAGACGTGAGGACGACCGTCTTCGAGGCAAGTCCCGCCTTTGAGAGGGCAGCCAACACCTCGGTCAAAGAAACCGATGCGATGTTTTCATCCACAAGAATTAAATCGGCAGCAGGAAACTTCTTCAACTCGGTTGTTTGAGTCAATTTGACCTTCGTGCCCTTGAGAAGTTCCACGAGCAGATTGGACCAATCATCGTTGTCGTCGATCAGCAAAATATTCTTCACGCCTCCTGGCTGGACCTCGTCACTGGTCACTCGTCCCTGAGGCATGAACATCGCGACAGTGGTTCCCTTGCCTTCCTCGCTGACGAGGGCAATGCGACCCTGTGATTGCGAGACGACATGCATCGCCGCGGGCAAGCCCAAACCATGATGCGAGACGCCGCGCGTGGTGTAGAACGGCGACCAGACCTTACGCATGGTTTCTTCGCTCATCCCAGCGCCATCGTCTTCGATATCAATTTCAAGGATGCCGCGTTCTTCGGTGGGATGCACTCGGACTTTGATGGACTTTGCACCCGACTCGGCGGCGTTCTGCAAGATGTTGCCAACCGCACGTGTGAGTTGTGTTGAGTCCGCGATGACATACGCGGCTTCAGGGTCGATCTCCACGTGGATGGCTTCGGGTGCGATACTGCGCTGCATCGCAGCAGTTTGAAGCACATCGGCAAAGAGCACGGGGCGCGGCTTCATTTCACGCACCGCACCAATGAGTTGTTCCTTGACCTGAATAATCTGCGCCGCGCTTTCAGAGATCATGTCGAGGTCTTCGCGCAGAGACTCAACATCCACTTTTCCGTCAGCAATTTCTTCGCGCAAGCGAGCCACTGTCAGCGAGATGGGCAGCGTCTTGTTGCCGATCCAGTGAATGGCTTCGGTCGAGGCGGTGGTGAGTGCTTCGAAGACCTTGTTGCGCAGAATTTCGTTGTGCGCTTCTTTGAGCTCTTCAATCAGGCGTGCATTGTTAATGGCGACCGCCAAATGTTCAGCCATCGTCAACAGCGTGGTGATGTCATCATCGCCGAAGGCACGTTCTTCAGAAGATTGAATGGTGACCGCGCCAAGCGTCTTGCCGCCATAGATGAGCGGAAGCGCCATCTCAGAGCGAGTGTGTGGCAAATGCGGATTCTTGAAATGCACGCGTTCCTCGCCCACATCGAGCGCGATACGCGCCTCACCCATCGCAATGCACGCGCCGATCATAGACTCAGTCCCGACGCGTAGCTTGTGTCCTTCCGCGAGCATGGCTTTGCCAGCCTTGCCATAACCTGCGCGCAACACGGCAAATTCACTTTTTTCATCGAGCAGGAACACACCGGCGTAATACAAACCATACGCCTCACAGATGATGTTCACTGTCTGCGGCAAGAGCTGATCAAGGTCGAGGATCGAAGCGACTTCTTTGCCAACGCGATTTGCAGCTTTCAACAGACGCGAGCGGCGTTCTTCCTGTCGATGCAACTTCGCATTTTGGATCGCCACTGCGAGTTGGTCTGCCATCGTCTGCAAGGCATCGATGTCTTCTTCATGGAACGCAGCTTCTTCGGTGGATTGAACCGTGAGCGCGCCAATCGCCTCATCCGCGACGATGAGAGGAAGCGCCATCTCAGAGCGTGTCTTGGGCAGATGCGGATTCTCGAAGAAAACCGCTTCCGCTCCAACGTCGAGCGCGATACGCCCTTTTTTGTTGGCGATGCTCGCACCGATCATCGAGTTGCCGCCAATGGCGAGGCGATGACCTTCGCGTAACATTGCACGACCCGGCTCGCCGCGTCCCGCGCGAAGCAGCGCATACTGGTTGGTCTCATCCACGAGAAAAACGCCTGCATAGTAAAAACCGAATTCATCGCAGATGATGTCCACGGTGCGCTGGAAGAGTTCGTATGAGTCGAGAATAGTGGTGATGTTCTTGGCGGCGCGCGCCGAGGCTTTCAATAACTTTGCGTGTCGTTCAATATTATTGGTCATAAGTTCCTCCGATTATTTTCCGCTCAAAATTTTCTGGATCAATTCCACCAGTCCCTGCTCGCGCCCTTTGACAAAAAACGCGTTCGCGCCATTCGAGACGGCGTCCTTGGCTTTGTTGACCTCGTCATACGCGGTCAGAATCACCACAGGTAAATTGGCTTTTTGCTTTTTCAAATCCACCAACAGGTCAAAGCCTGCATCGGGTTTGGGCATGCCATCGAAGCCGGGCATGTTCAGATCCAACACGGCAATATCCACCGCGGATGCGTTTTGGGCAAAGACCTCGCTGCCGCCTTTGCAGTCCGATGCGGTCAACACATCGAAGCCAGCCCGCAGAAGCGTCTTCTCCAAACTACGTTGGATCAATCTTTCATCATCTACTAAAAGAACTGTCGTCATAATGCCTCCAAGAATTTTCACTGCAAAGGCGGATGCCATCCGCCCCTACAAATTTACTTTTCCACCGGCAGACGCACAAAAAAAGCTGCGCCTTTGCCTGTTTCACTTTCCAGCCAGATCTTTCCGCCGTGCTGATTCACAATTTGCATCACAGCCGAAAGTCCCAACCCCGTGCCGCCCTTACCGCCTTTGGTTGTAAAGAACGACACCCAAATCTTTTCTTGAATCTCTTTCGGAATACCAGGCCCATTATCCTTGACCATCACCTGCACAAAGTTCGGGTCCTGGTCACGCGCACCGACGATATAAATTTTCGGGTCGTGTACCTGTGCCATCGTCAATGCCTCCCAGGCATTCTTGATGAGATTATTGAACACCTGCTCCACCTGACGCGCATCCACATGTGCCAATGGCATATCATCTGCCCAGCCCATCTCGATCACACCATCAGGCAAGCCCATGTTTGCAACCGTATTCGAGATCATATCCTTCAGCGAAACATTGTCATCGTTGCGTTGACGCGCAGGTCCGATCAAACCTTCCTTGATTTCCAAAATGGTGTTGGCGCTGTTTTCAGCGATATCCAGATCCTCCATCAAGGATTCGACGCTGACCAACACCTGCAATCGATTCGGCTTCATGGCGGACATTTCCGCGAGAATCTGTGTGAGGTCGAGCCCCAACGTCTGCGCCTCTTCCTTGACCGTCTGGACTGCGGCTTGCAACGAGGCATTGTCCAACGCTGATTCATCCAATTGCGCAAGCAGCGCGATCAAATAGCGGACGTCTTCTCGCACACGGCTGACACTTCCCGGAATCGGCGCGGCCTTATTCCCCACCCAATGGATGGCTTCGCCTGTGGCGGTGGCGATAGCTTCGTAAGTTTTCGTCCGCAGCAATTCTGCATTTGCCGATTCAAGTTCCTTCATCAAACGTGCATTGTTGATGGCAATCGCGATCTGATCTGCCATCGCTTGCAGAGACGTGACATCCTCTTCGCTGAATGCGTTGAGCTCGTTGCTTTGCACGGTCACAGCTCCCAGCGAAATGGAGTTCACTGTCAGCGGAAGAGCCATTTCAGAACGAGTATCAGGCAAAAACGGATTCTTGAAGCGCGATTCCTCTCCGGCAACATCCAACGCGATCTGCGCCTGTTGAGTCAAAACCGCGCGTCCGATCATGGATTTGTCATCGATTGGCAAGCGATAATTCGTATCGAGCATGCGCCGACCCGCGAGGGCATAGCCTGCGCGTAACGCCGCCCACTTGCCGTCTTCAGAGACGAGAAAAATTCCAGAATAATAGAAATGGAATTCACTGCAAATGATGTTGACCGTGTGGCGGAGCAATTCATTCAAATCCAAAATGGATGTGACCATCTGCCCGACGCGCGCGGCGGTTTCAAGCAATTTGTGTCTGCGCTCGAGCATGGCAAACATCTTTTGATTTTGCTGCAATAAATATTTATTGCGCTCGACCGTATTTGTGAGTTGACGGGTCTTATCTTCGATCTTTTCAGCGAGTTCTTTTTGATACTCGCGCAGATATTCTTCGGCATTTTCGAGTTCATCGACCTTGCCATGGAAATATGCGTAAACCAATTCTTCAAAGTCGCCGCCGATGGGTTTGGGGATGAAGCCCACTGCACCCGCTGCAAGCGCGCGTTCCTTTGCGCCGGGCGTCGTGTCGGCCGAAACAATGATGATCGGCGCTTCAGGCAGCATCTTGCGCAAACGCGTCGCGGCTTCATTGCCGGTGATGTGCTGAAGGTTATCGTCGATCAAGATCAGGTTCGGATGAGTCTCTTCCGCCAATTGCAAACCGTCCAACGGATTGGCGGCTTCGAGCACCACGTACTTATCCGCGAGCAAACGCCGCACAAGCGAACGGGATTCGTCGCTGTCGGCAATATATAAGACTTGCGGAAGTTTACGTGGATCGGATGCCATTCAAACGTCCACTAACTATTCCTGCTCTTACGCGGATTCGCCCGACGATGTTCTTCCAAGCGCATCTGGACGGTCTTGCCAATCGCCTCGGCCGTGATTGGAGATTCATCCAACACGCGGACGAAGTCAGCGCGCGGCAAAGCCAGCACCTCAACAGGCTGCTTGCCTGCACGCACACTGGCAATGGATTTGCCCCCGCGCAGCAATTCTATGTCGCCAAAAAATTGATCCGCGCCAAGGCTCGAAAGGATGGTTTCCTTGCTACGAGCTTTCTTCAAAACAATTTCCACTTCCCCTTTGCGAATCATGAAGAAATTATCCACATGCTGATCTTGTGAAAGGATAATCTCATGCGGCTGGTAGATCTTGCGTTCGGCGATCTTCGTAAATTGCAGCATGTGACGATGTCGCAGTTGCGGCAGGGAACGAGAGATGGTCTCGTCGATCAATTCGCCGTCAGAGAGGATGATGTTGCGATGTGTGCGTGAGGTCAACGACGGGTCATGGGTGACCATGACAACGGTCTTGCCTTGTTCCACGAAATGCTCGAAGAGTCGAATAATCGTATCCGCTGAGCGGGTATCGAGGTTGCCAGTCGGTTCGTCCGCGATGAGAAGCGGCGGATCACAAGCCATGGCACGCGCAATTGCCGCCAATTGCTGTTGACCGGTCGAAACCAAAACGGGTAATTTATTCGCAAATTTCTCCAACCCCACTAATTCCAAGAGTTCCAACGCACGCACAGGCCGCAGATCGAAATCGTACATGTCCACATAATCCATCGGGAGCATGACGTTTTCGAGCAGGGTCAACATGGGCAATAATTGGAAGAACTGAAAGACAATACCGAGGTTTTTTCCGCGCCATTTTGAACGGGCGCTTTCGCTCACGCCAGTATAAATATCATTGTGATTGACGATGACCTGTCCCTCAGAGGGATGGTCGATGCCGGTGATCATATTCAGCAGGGTGGATTTTCCGCTTCCAGACTTGCCGACAATGGAGACGAACTCTCCGCGGTTGATCATCAAGTCCACGCCTTTTAGGACGGTAAACTCGCCAGCCGCATTGGAGAAGCGCTTCACGATACCGCGCATTTCGATGATCGCTTCCGGGGCAGCATCGCTCACATGGCGTGGAGCCGCTTTGTGCGGGGTCCGCGGCGTTCCCACAGGAGGATGTGGAGCCTTTTTGTGAGTCGGGTTGGTCATTGCTTGCGGCTCCTCTTCGAGTTGACGTTCGATTCTGCTTTTGTCACCAATTCTCCATCGACCAAGGTCAACGCGCGAGTGAAGCGACTTGTAAGCCCCATGTCGTGTGTGACCATAATGATGGTCTTGCCGCGGTCGGAAACGAGGTGAGAGAAAACATCAAAGATATGGTCCGCAGTGATGGAGTCGAGGCTGCCAGTCGGCTCATCGGCGACGAGAATATCTGGGTCGTTGGCCAAGGCACGCGCAATGGCGACGCGCTGCTGTTGTCCGCCGGAGACGAAGGCAGGAAGTTTATCCGCGTGTTCCTCAAGCTCGACGAGGCGCAAAAGTTCCAGAGCGCGGTCGCGGGCTTCGCGCGGTTTGAAATTCCCGGCAAGATCGATGGGCAGGGTGATATTTTCGATGAGCGTAAGCATGGGTAAAAGTTGAAAGGATTGATACACAACGCCCATCGTTCTGCCACGCCAAAGTGCGCGGACGTCTTCGCTCATGTCATGGACTGACACGCGCTGACCGTTGGAATGGACGATCACTTCACCTTCGGTCAATCCGTCCACGCCGTTGATCATGTTGAGCAGCGTGGATTTTCCCGCGCCAGATTTGCCCACCACCCCGAGGAATTCGCCTTTATTCACGGTCAGGTTGATGCTCTTCAACGCCGGGAAATCACCCGCGGCGGTGGAATATGTTTTTGATACGTTCTTAATTTCAATCAAGGGTGTGTCCATAAACTAATTTCATTGTACCGCTGTTGTCTATTTGAATTTTAGAATTAGGTTTGCAAAGAGTTATCAAGTTGAGTTAACTGGTCTTCTTCATAAAATTTTGTACTTGCTCACGATATTTGGACAAGGCCTTTTGCCCTGCTGCCGTCAACTTGCAGACCGTCAGCGGGAATTTTCCTTTAAAGGTTTTTTCGATCTTCACGTAGCCCGCCTCTTCCAAACGTGAAAGATGCGCAGACAGGTTGCCTTTGGTCAGTCCGGTTTCACGTTGGAGGAAGAGAAAATCGGCGCTGACCACCCCGGAGAGAATCGTGACCACCAACAACCTTGCCGGCTCATGAATGATGCGATCTAGGTCGGTCACAGAGCGCAAATCATCACTCATCAGCCCCTCCTTCTGGCAGCGGATTCTCACGCAGATAGGTTGCCAAAATCCCCACGCCCCAAACCACCAACCAGGCGCCAAAGACACCATAATACCAACTGAGACTATACTGAGCCGAGATCCCACTCATCAGCGACAATCCGCCTCCGAGCAGCACCGAAAGAGCCGCGTGGTAATTGAAGCGCATTAACCCTGAAGTTGTGGTACGAAAAGCGAACAATATCAACCCAAATACCACTCCCAAAAAAGCGGGGAGCCATTGGAACGTCCCCACCCACCGTCCGATCACCACCAGCAACACGACAAACAAAACTCCAGCCGCCCATAGCAAAATTTGCACTGGCAGAGGAAACTGTCTTTCAAAATAGTATTCCACATAACCCGTGCGCGGATAGGTGATATGCATCTTGAAAATAGTGATGAGTTTTCGCGTCAATACCACCCCAAAGGCTAGCACAAAGAACAAACCCAGGTTCAGGTATAGCGGCGCATTGGATGCAGGCGATACCATGTGATGTCCCGCAAAATATAGCGAGAGCGCAATGAACAGCCCACCGACGGCGATCTCCCCAATGCCGTCCTTGAACCAATAGTGGCGCACACGTTGTTGTATCTCAAGGTAATTCTGTTCCATGAAACTCCAAACTAGTTTGCGTTACAAACAGGTTTAGATAATACCACTACGGCTTGCACTGTCAAGCGCGGAAAATAAAACCAAGAGGAGAGTTTATTTTTGCAAACAGTCCAGCAGATCACGTACAACCCCCTGCGGCTCCTCGTTCGTCACAGCAATTACAGGAAACTCCCCCACCGAATACACCTCGCGAACATCCCTAGTCAACCAACGGCTTGGGAGGATTCCAACCGCATCAGGATTGGAAATCAGCACTTCCAACATTTCATTTGGGCTGACAGCGACTCTTGCAAACGAAGTGACGCTTCTTCCCTCCATCACAACTTGGTCAAACAACCCAGAAAGATCCAACTCTGACGGATAAACCCACACCAACACCTCTCCCTGCCCAGAGAACAACGCCTGAACCTCTTCCCGCGAAAGCGCCTGCATTAAGCTATCACGGCTTACAACGACCGACAATTCCTCTTCCCCAATTTGATAAACATTCTCAAACGCATCATCGGGCTCTCCAATACGAATGGCAATTTCCGGGTCATCGGCTGTGACATACACCGTGATATTCCGCTCATTCGCACAGGCGAAGAGCTCATTCATCCACGGTTCAGCAGAGGACGCAGCATATACTGTAACGGTTTGCGGCTGAGCAGGCAGAGTGGCAGAACCACAAGCAACGATAAAAAAGGAAAGCAGAAATAAAACAATAGGGCTGCGATCTCTCGCAATGCCAAATTTCATAATCCTACCAACCCAACAGCAACGCGGACAGTAGCTTTACGCGCTGAGAAATACTGTCCGCAAAAATATATTCGCGTTCCGAGTGATACCCATCCCCAACCGCACCGAGTCCATCCAACACGGGAATGCCCAATGGCACGACAAAGTTCGCATCCGAGACGCCACCCGTGCCGCCTGCTTTAATTTCCAAACCGACGCCAGAAGCAATCGATCTGGCTTTCTCAAAGGTGGCTTTCATGCGTTCCTCAAAAGGCATGGGGCCGCGGTTCAAGCCGCCAGTCACTTCAATGGAGGTGCCATCGAGGACAGGCTTGAGGCTGCGCATTGCACTATCCACACGTGACCATTCGTCGGGTTGAAGGATGCGGACATCCACTTCGATGCTGCATTCATCCGGAACCACATTCGAAACTGTTCCGCCTTTAATAACACCAACGTTGAGTGTCGTCCCTTTTGAATAGTCGGTCAACTTTTGGATCGTTAGAATTTGATGCGCCATTTCTTCGATGGCATTGCGTCCCTTTTCGTGATCGCCGCCCGCATGCGCCGCACGTCCGTGCACTGTAACTTCGAAATCACCGCCACCTTTGCGCCAGGTCTTCAACGCGCCGTCCATCATGCCCGGCTCCATAACCAGCACCAACTCTGCTTCCGATGCGAAGCGCTCGATGTGTCTGCGCGAGGTGTGACTGCCAATCTCTTCATCTGTCGTGCAAAGCAAAGTGACCGGACGCTTCAATCCCTTTTTGATGGCATCTTCCAACGCAGCAAACGCAATGACAAGGCTGGCTTTCATATCCGAAACGCCGGGCCCGAAAATTTTCCCGTCTGCTTCGCGATATGGCATCTTCGTCAGCGTGCCAAGCGGAAAGACCGTGTCCATGTGACACAATAACAGAATCGGCTTGCCAACACCGCCCCAACGTGAAATAACATGATCGCCTGTTGTGTGACTTGGGATGACTTCAACCTGCGCCCCACGTGTACGCGCCTCATCCGCAACGATAGCACCAACTCGATCCACAGCGGATTTATCGCTGGAAGGAGATTCCGTTTCCACGAGGTATTTGAGAAGCGTATTTGTGTTCATGGGTTTATTTCAAAACGAAGATAATGATTCCCGCCAGCAGACAATACCCTGCAAAGATATAAAGCGAATGTTTTCGTAGATAATCCAACAGCCAGCGGATGGCAAACCAACCAACAAGCCCTGAGGTGAGGAAACCCGTCAGCAAAATGGGCAGGAATGCGGTGGTATTCGGCAAGCGGACGACCTGGACTGTTTCATACAGCCCAGCCGCAAGCAGAATCGGCGCCGACATCAAAAAGGCGAAGCGCGCAGCTGAGGGTCGGTCGAAGCCACGGAACATGCCACCTGCCATCGTCGAGCCAGAGCGTGAAGCGCCGGGAAAAATCGCCAGGACTTGAAACAATCCAACCGTCAATGCATCCACCCAGGTGGCGGATTCCAAGGTGCGACTCTTTTTGTCGAAGTATTCCACGGCAGCGAGGAGCAGCGCCGTGAATAAGAGGCGAATCCCAGCCCATAAAAGCGGGTCACCTGCCATGTCTTTGACAACTTCGTTGAGCAGGAGTCCGACTAATCCAGCCGGGATGGTGGCAACAATAATGAGCCAACCCAAACGCGCGTGAAAATCTTCAAAAGGTTTTTTGTTTTTTATGCCAAGCAGAAAGGCTTTGATGATCTGCCAAAAATCCTGCCAGAAGAATAGAAGCAACGCAGCAACTGTCCCCAATTGGATGATGACATTAAAAGAGAACATCCGGTCATCGGAGGGAAGCCCAAGCAGATAACTGGAGATGAACAAATGCGCAGTGGACGAGACCGGGATGAATTCGGTCAGCCCTTGCACGATGCCGAGGATGATAGCGTGGAGAAAATTCATAAAATAGGCTCACAAATCGATGGAAGGTTTCACAATGCCAGACAGTATAACCTGCCAGAAATCCCTTTTCTCTGTCTGGTGGATTTTAGTTGGGAAATGTAATGATTAAGCCGTTGGAGATTTACGTTTGGCGTTATTTGACCACTGGCTCAACAATTCCGGCGCACGCGATTCAAAGGAACCATCGGCAATGTAAACGCGGATCTGCTCCATGAGGCGGATCAACGCCCGCAGATTATGGATGGAGATCAACGTCCCTGCCAGCAATTCCTTCGCCACGATGAGATGGCGGATGTAGGCGCGCGTAAAGGTTTTACAGGCGTAACAGTCACAGGTTTCGTCAATCGGGCGCTCATCGCGCGCAAAGGAGGCATTCATCAAGTTGAGGCGTCCCTCTGGCGCAAAGGCAGAATGATGCCGCGCCAGACGAGTCGGTAGGACACAATCGAAGATGTCAATGCCGCGCAAAACGCCGTTGATCAAATCCTCGGGCGTGCCAACGCCCATCAGATAGCGTGGTTTATTCTCAGGCAATAGCGGCGTAACTACATCCAATGTGTCGTGCATTTCCTGCTTGGTCTCGCCGACGGAGAGACCGCCGATGGCGATGCCGGGTGTATCAAGGGATGCAATGAACGCGGCAGACTCCGCTCGCAGTGTGGGATTCACTCCCCCTTGCACGATCCCGAACAGGGCTTGATCCGGACGCGTCTTGGCTTTGAGAGAACGCTCCGCCCAGCGATGAGTCCGCTGCATGGCTTCGTGGATATATTTGTGATCGTTTGGATCAGCACATTCGTCAAACGCCATGATGATGTCCGCGCCAAGATTCTCCTGAATCTGAATCGACTTCTCCGGGGTGAAGCGATGCGTCGAGCCGTCGATGTGACTCTTGAAAGTCACACCATCTTCGTCGATCTTGCGGGTTTGCGCGAGAGAAAAGACCTGAAAGCCACCCGAATCCGTCAGCATGGGATGATGCCATTGCATGAAGTGATGCAAGCCGCCCATATCGCGGACCAATTCATCGCCGGGACGCAGATACAAATGATAAGTATTGCTCAAAACCAGCGAGGCATTGATGTCTTTGAGGTGTTCCGGCGTGAGGGTTTTGACCGTTGCTTGTGTGCCCACAGGCGCAAAGACCGGTGTGATGAGGTCACCATGCGGTGTGGGAAATATCCCTGTGCGGGCGCGGTTGTTTTTAGCTGTAATGTTGAATTCAAACATGGGCGTGATTATAAATGGAAACCGCAGGCTTCTCACCTGCGGTTCATTTCACACAGAAATTAATTCTGTCGTTGAATCTTTAGAAGGACTGCGCGACATTTCTTCCACGTAACCGACCGAGCCGCGTGTATTGTATTTCTCCCTGTAGGCTACACTAACCGCCTCTTTCGTCGCTTCACTTTTCACCAGCACAGCGCGGACTTTAATTCCGCGTTTGCGCCCAGCGACGAAGATCAGCGCCTGCGGATCGTCGAGCAAGGTCCGCCACCAGCCGCCTTCCTTCATCTTATACGAGCGGACACAGACGCGTCCTTTCACGACCACCGCCCAAATCCCAATGATGCGGTGGGATGCGTCACTGCCAGCACGGATGCCGAGAATCTTTTCCTTGTGGATGTCATCAAGGATCGCTTTTGGGAATCCTTGTTTCGGCGCCATCTTAATTCGACCGGGAAAAGTTCGCCAGATACTTCATCGTCTCATTGAGGATGAGTTCCACCTTTTCGGGCGGAAGACCCGTCTTCTCCGAGGTCTTATTGACCATGGACGCCCAACGTTCTTTATCGCCGCTGATCGCTAAAAGCACATGCAGCCATAAATCCGCATCGATCTCCATGTCGCCATCTTCTTCATGTTCATTTTCTTGATCGTCTTCCATGGTATCCTCCACAGAACCACTAAGGGAGATGTTCGTTCTTCTCCAGGTCGGTCAACAATAGGTCCAGCGCGCCGACAGAGATCTGCAGCTCGCGCAGGGAAATGCCCAACGAGATGATCATCAACACCAAGGCGATCCCAAAGCTCCATGCGCCGCCGTCCACCCAGCCGGCGAAGAGCGCGAACATGCTCACCACGCACATCAACAGGCTCATCACTCCGAAGATCTGCATATTGCGGATGAGGTAGATGCGGTAACGCAAATTGTCAATTTGTGCGAGCAGATTGTTATCCTTTTTTTCGTGATAACGGTCGTACAAATTACGGATAATAGTTGCCAACGTTAGAAAACGATTCGTGTATGCCAGCATCAGCAGGGACACGGTAGGGAACAACAAAGCAGGGGTGGTTAAAGAAATAATTTCCATTTACCAAGCAGACTGTCCATCGTCGAAAAATATTACATCAGCCCGATCATCATCTTATTCGGCTTCACCAGCAACATCGGCACTTGAAGCGACAATTGAGGCAAATACGGATTGCTGATATCCGCTTCATACAATGACAGCCAGGAAGTGTTCATCACATCCAATGTAGCGGCAAAATCAGTCGCTGTAGAGACGCGCAATTTTGCCTGCACCACAAATGAACCCATCAAGATCTGTATTGGCTGCATCCGGCGGTTCGTCTCCGAGGCGTCGTAATCCAATGGGTCTTGGGCAGGCGGCGCAACGTGAAAGCCGATAATCTCCGAAGCCGGCAGGAACAATTCCGGTCTTGAATAATTTTTCGCAGGCGTACCCGCTAATTGGATCACCTGTGCATTGAACAGATGAATAAAGTTTGGCACGCCCTGAGTACGCAGCCAAATGCTGGCTCGCATCGTATCGCGTAAGACAATTTCTCCCCGAATCAACATGGACTGGGTGTACACCATCACAGTGGAGGCTCGTTCATCATTTGCAAGTGGTTTCATGTTCCGCTCCCGCAAGAATTATACATCACCCTTCCTTATGCACAGGCTCTCGTTTATACTCCGTCCACATTATTTTAGAGAAACTTTATCATGCCCCTATCCAAACATTGGAATGTCCTTCCGCGTATCACCCCTGAAGCCGATGATGCGTTAAATAAATTAAATCCGCCCCTCTTGCGACAAATCCTTTTCAATCGCGGTTATGCCACCGACGCCGAAGCGCGTTCCTTTTTGCGCGCCGAACCGGGTTTCAACACCGATCCATTTCAAATGACTGGCATGCAGCAAGCCGTGGAACGCATCCGTTTTGCGATTCAAAACAACGAACCCATCGCCGTCTATGGTGATTACGATGTAGATGGAGTCACCGCCACGGCGCTGCTCGTCGAGACCCTGCAAAAAATGGGGGCCGATGTACGCGGTTACATTCCCAACCGTTTTGAAGAAGGCTACGGACTCAACAACAACGCATTGGAAGAATTAAAAGCAGATGGCGTAAAACTGGTTATCACCGTGGACTGCGGAATCCGCTCGCCAAATGAAGCGCTTCATGCCCAAACTTTGGGGCTGGACCTGATTATCAGCGATCACCACCACCCCGATAACGAAAACCTCCCGCCCGCTTTTGCCGTCATCAACCCCAAGCAGCACGGCGACAACTATCCCGACAAGGATCTGGCTGGTGTGGGTATCGCCTACAAAATTGCTGAAGCCCTATTGAGTAATGAGAACAACTCTTCTCTTCTGGCTCTTAACTCACTGCTCGACCTTGTCGCTCTCGGAACCGTCGCTGACCTTGCGCCGCTCGTTGGAGAAAATCGCGTACTGGTCAAAAAGGGGCTTCGTCAAATGCAACAGACCAAACGGCAGGGATTATTCTCGCTGGCGGCCGTCTCTGAGCTTGTGCTTCAAAAAGTCAATGCTGGGCACATCGGCTTCATGCTTGGTCCACGTTTGAATGCCGCCGGACGTTTGAAGGAAGCGTTGGCTGCTTTCGAACTGCTGACGACGAACGATCCCTTCAAGGCTGGTTCACTTGCCCAGCAACTCGACATGCAAAACCGCGAACGGCAACGCATCACCCGCGACATGCAAACTCGCGCCGAAGAGATCGCCTTGAGTGATGACTCCGAAGCGTATCTGTTATTCGCCGCGCATCAGGAATTTAATTCCGGCGTGGTGGGTCTTGCCGCTTCGCGCCTGACGGAGAAATATTACCGTCCAGCCATCGTCGCTTCGCAAGGAGAGGAAGAGACACGCGGCTCATGTCGCTCCATCCCTGAATTTCACATCACCGACGCGCTCGATCAATGCGCAGACTTGCTTGTGCGTCATGGCGGTCATGCCGCAGCGGCAGGCTTTACTGTGAAAAACGAAAATCTGCCGGAATTGGTCGCGCAGCTGAAAAACATCGCCGAGGAAAAGTTATCTGGAACCGACCTCACCCCCACCGTCACCGCTGATGCGGAAGTGTCGCTTGGCGATATCCGCCCGGAGTTGTACGAAAAGGCACTAAAATATCTCGAACCGACTGGATACGGAAATCGCGAACCGTCGTTTGTTGCGCGTAATGTCAAGGTCAAAAATTCGCGCGTGGTTGGCGCGGACGGCAAACACTTAAAGCTGACGCTCGAGGACGAAAAGGGATATTCTCACGATGCCATCGGTTTCCGGTTGGGAGAGTGGCACAAGTCCATGCCGGCACGTGTGGATGTCCTGTTCACTTATGAGCCGAATGAATTCAACGGGCGTGTAAATTATCAATTGAATTTGAAGGATTTGAAGGCAATATAAAAAATAAACCGCCATGTGGCGGTTTATTTTTTACTTCTGTACCGGAAGTTTCGCCTTTCGCCAGGCGGTCATGCCGCCCGAAAGGTTGAGGACAGTATAACCTTCCTTCGCCAGGGTCTTCGCTGCGGACGTGCTACGATTGCCCGATGCACAGACACAAACGATCTCGCGTCCCTTGGGCAATTCTTTGATGCGCCTTTGTAACTCGTTGAGTGGAATCAACTTCGCGCCGCTGATGTGACCGGTGCGAAACTCTTCGGGTTGACGTACATCCAACACCAGCGGATGTTTGCCAAACTTCAATTTCTCGTTCAATTCCGATGCGTTGATATTCGGCACCGATGGACCAAAAAGATTGGATAGAAATCCCATATGAACCTGCCCTCCAAAGCAGTGATTTTATTTTTTATACAACTCATCCACGCGTTCAGGGATGGTGAAATTCTTGATGGTAGTGGCATCCACCACATCCGGCAGGAAGCGATTTAGAAACACGGTCACGCTCCACAGCCAGGGAATGATCCACATCCGCCGCGGACGGCGCACCAGTTTTACCACAGCTTTGCCTACCTGTTCAGCCGTCAACAACATGAACTTGGGCGTGGTGGCGTTGGTCTTGCGCTTGATGCCCGCGTGCTGACTGAACTCGGTTACCACCCCGCCGGGATAGATCAAGGACACGTCGATCCCCCACGGCTTGACCTCGCGTCGCAACGCTTCGGAGAATCCATGTACTGCGTGTTTGGATGCGGCATAGATGGTGTAGGTCGGCGTGCCAACCAAGCCCGCCATCGAACACATGTTGATGATGCTTCCGCTTCGCTGTTGGATCATCACTGGCAACACCTGCCGCGTGGTTTGGATCACGCCCATCACATTGACATCGATCTGCGCTTGAATATCTTCAGCAGGGTCGAGGTTTTCTAGCCAATCCAAGCGGCCAAAACCTGCGTTATTCACCAACACATCGATTCGTCCATACGTTTGCAGCGTGTTGCTGACCATTTTCTGAATATCTTCCAACTTGGATAGGTCAGCTTGTACAACCAGCGTTTGCGAACCCAGCGCCTCAATTTCTTTTGCGAGCGCCTCCAACTTGTCCACGCGGCGAGCAGCGAGCACCACCTTTGCGCCCTCACGCCCAAACTCGCGCGCAGCTGCTTCGCCAATCCCAGAGGAAGCGCCAGTGACGATGACTACTTTTCCTTTTATATCCATATTGTTATCCTATGGACCCCAACGGGGTTGATAATCGCAATAATCATTATTTGTCAGGCGGCGCACATCCGTGCCATCGACGCGCATGATGTAAATCTCGCAGCCATGATCGTCACCATATTTATCAAAATAGGAAGTGAACGCCACCCACTGACCATCGGGGGAAATAGACGGACCTTGCGAATTGCCGCCCGTGGGAGTCAACATGCGCGCATTAGAACCGTCCGCATTCATGATGAAGACATCGCGCTTCCACGGCTGACCGGAATAGGTGACGATGAAACTGCCATCGGGCGACCAATCGCTTCTTCCTCGTATCGCGGGCAGGTCGCTGACCTTTTGAAGTTCACTCCCATCGAGCTTGATCGTGTAAAGCTGAATCGCGCCCTGCATATCTGAAGCGAACAAAATCGAATTTCCGTCCGGCGACCAGGTTGGGTCCCAACCAGAAGCATTTGGGATTTGGCGCGGATTGTTCCCATCCCGTTCCATCAGCCAAAGTTGGTTCGAGTTTGCGGTTGAAAGTTTGAAAACGATCTTTGAACCATCCGGTGAAATTTCGGGCCCGTTGAGATTCCCCAGCCGTTCGGTCAGTTGTGTTGCCACCCCAGAAGCAATATCCATTTCGTAGATCTCGTAAATATTCGGCTCGCGGAATGAAGCATAGACGATGCTCTTCCCATCTGGCGACATGGACGGGTAATAATGTTGGCGTTTGTTGTCGGTCGTCAGGCGGCGAAAGCTGGTCCCATCGGCGTTGACGATGCAAATCTGGTTGCTTGCCTGCACTTTGAAGATCTGACAGACAAAGACAATCTTGCCGGTCGGTTCGCTGGTCGATATTAAATTATCGGGTTGAGGGGAAGAATCCGCTCCGGGTGGGGTTACAGCTGATAAAGTAGCAAACAGATCTGGGGTCGGGGTGGATGCGGCTGGCAGGTTGCAGGCGTGAAGAAAAATCAGGAGCAATGTCAAACAGGGATGGTATCGGTATTTTTTCTTCATGCAAATAAGTCACCTCAGGCTGGTCTATAAGCCGCATTCTGTCCAATGGATTGCTCCACTTGGGCAGTCATCTCTCTGGGCGGTGCGTCGCCGCGCCGCTCGATGCAGCCTACCCGGAGCTGACCCTTTCCACGCTTGGAAAAGGTACGTATGGAGACGAGCAGCCTCCCATCGTCCACAGACGAAATCGTCCCTGCTTGGCCTTGCTCCCGGCGGGGGTTACCTGGCCACGCGCATTACTGCGC
>JAHDWC010000070.1 GCA_023382575.1 Anaerolineales bacterium | reverse complement strand
AACAAGGTGCCTGAAAACACGCAGAGTCCTACTCGTCGGATGCACGCTTTGTTGGGCGTGTTGATGATAAGTGAACTCTATTTATTGATGACCAACGATGCGATGTGGTACATATGGTTCTTCAAGATATGAAACTTCATCTGGTGTTAACTTAACCGTAAGTGCTTTGACCGACTCTTCCAAATGTGAAATTTTTGTTACTCCAATGATTGGCGCTGTCACTGGTTCTTTTTGTAATAGCCATGCGATAGCAATATGGGCACGTGGGATTTTATATTTCTCTGCGAGTTCTGCAACCCGCTCTAGTATTTGTTGATCTGTTTCAGAAGTCGAGTCGTATTTCCCTTTTGCGATCTGGTCTGTCTCAGAACGAAGTGTAGTTTCAGAATGCCAATCACGTGTCAATCTCCCTGACGCAAGCGGGCTGTATGGAATCACTCCGATCTTCTCTTCGCGACAAAGCGGTAACATCTCACGCTCTTCTTCACGATAAATAAGATTTAGATGATTTTGCATTGAAATGAAACGAGCCCAGCCATGTTTCTCGGCAACAGATAAAGCCTTTTGAAATTGCCATGCCCACATAGCAGATGCGCCAATGTAACGCACTTTGCCTGCACGAACTATATCGTTCAAGGCTTCCATTGTTTCTTCAATTGGAGTTTCATAATCCCAGCGATGGATTTGGTACAAATCTACATAGTCTGTTCCCAGCCGTTTCAGGCTGGCGTCAATCTCGTTTAATATGGCTTTACGAGACAATCCGCTTCCATTTGGGTCTTCTCGCATTTTGCCATGCAATTTAGTGGCGATGATTACTTCATCACGAGTAGCAAAATCTTTCAAAGCACGTCCGAGTATCGCCTCACTCGCTCCTATCGAATAGACATTGGCTGTATCAAAGAAATTGATCCCCAGTTCAAGAGCCTTTTTGATAATTGGACGACTATTTTCTTCGTTCAAAACCCATTTATGAATCCAGCGTGTTGGATCACCGAAGCCCATGCAACCAAGACAGATGCGTGAGACTTTCATTCCTGTTGAGCCTAATCGAGTGTACTCCATTACTTTGCTCCATCAAATGTATGTCAATATGAATTTTCGGTGAAACGCCCAACGGACTTGCGACAATGCCCCTGTAGAGGGTCGTCCCCGAACGAAGCGAACAGGATATACTGCTTCGTACCCATTCTGGGAATAATGGCGCAAGCTCTGCGCTGGGGCGGGGACGGCGAAGCATCATCCCAGCACTATCGGGACGCTTTGTTGAGCACATTATTTTGGATAAGTGTTAATATCAATATTTAGACTATTTGCTCGCGTCTGTAACGCTTTTACCAAAAGTTCATACCCATCGTTTTCAAATAAATCTACCCAATGAAATTTAGAAATTCTTTCTGGTACTTCGCAATTTTCAAGCCGTGCGGGGATGATAAAAATTGTTCCTTCGGGCTTTTCGTCCGCTGTGTCAAGGGCTATTCTTATTTCTTTTTGCACAAAGCCTTCTCTTGTGACAGATTGCGATGATAAAAAAACAATAACCACGTCAGATTTTCTTACAGCCTTGGGGATTTCAAATTTCCAGTCTTGTCCAGGAATTAGGTTTTTCTTATCTAGCCATGCATTAAACCCGTCCGTTGTTAGTAAGTCGTAGTACTTTTCAACAGCTGGCTTGTCACTTGATGAATGGCAGAGGAAAACCTGCAAGTCTCGCATATTACCTTTTACAAGAGAGGGCGGTGTTAGCAGTTTTTCACTCAACACATTATCTGGCAAAGAGTTGAAAAGTGTTTGTAATATATTTTGGCGTTCTCTATCGAAGACAAAAACATACAGGGTCGCGTCAGGTGTGGCAGTGGACTTAAAACCTTCATAAAAAGCCTTCCCTGCAATTTCAGTTTTTAGCCCGCCAGCACCTGTACCTAATAATGGCGTTTCAATCACTCGAATGTTTGGATCTGTTTGCGTCAATTCACCCAGTTGAGCTGCAATTTTTCTGATAATCTCATACGACGAAAAATCATTCAAAACCGATGCAGCAAAAAGAACATATTGCGTAATACTCTTTTCACCTTTAAAAGGTATTAGTTCACTTATGTTCCCAAATGCAGGTTGATTTGAAATGTCTTTGGGTGATGGTATATCAAACATAGCCAGCCATCTGCGAACAGCTGAACTTACTGTGCCCTTTCCTGAGCAAGGCAAAACTGTTACTTGGGCTGAACCTTCAAAAATATCGCCCATTCTAGCTAAGACGTTACTCACATATTCTCCTTATAATAGAGGGTCGTCCCCGAAGAGGGCAAATGGGATATGCCACTTCGAGGCACAAGCTCCGCGCTGTGTCTCGACAAGCTTGACACCAGCGCGGGCATGGCGAAGCCGTAGAAAAATGCCTGAGATTGCCGCACGCCGCCCTCAAGGGCGGCAGTCCCCAGTGTCGCTGTAGGCTTTGTTGGGATGCTTTGTCTTTCACGAAAACTTCTCTAACGAAGAACAATAACCTGATAATATTTGCGGGTGGATAACACACACACCTATGAGTCGCCATTCAACGTATTGAGGGTAACTTCGATTTGTTTTAGGTGCGCACGTTCATGGCGAGCCAGTCCATCTGCATGAGATAACAAGGTTTGTTGGAGAGGTTTTCCCGCCCCAATGAGCGTATTCGTACGTGCCCAGTCCTTTGGGGATAACGGTTCCAAGATTGCCAAAAACTTCTTGCGCTGCTTTGTAAATGTACGTAACGAAGCTTGGAAATCCTGTTCCAGGTAGTTGGTGTTCTTAATCCATGTACGTGGGTTTCTAGCTGTAATCGTCGGATTATCCTCAGCAAGGATCGTCATAATATAGTAACCACCCCAGACATCATCACAGGCGCGCAAGTGGGCAAGCACTTCATTGACAGACCATTCGCCTGTACCGGGAACAGTATGTAATTGAACTGTTGCAAGTCCAGAGGTAAGCTTCGCCAAACGCAGCGGAGTTTCTTTCAGAATAGCCAGGATCTTATCAGTGGGAAGGTATTTATTGGTCAAATAACCATTCCTTTCTTTTCTATCGCCATCGCGAGCAGCCGTTGGGCTGCTTGAGACGGGAGCGTGGACTCACCGCCGAAACGGGAAAAGCTCAAAGCCAGAAAAATGTTCAAATAACGCGGTGCATACCCCAGTCAGCTGCTCGCAGTGTTGGGTGTGTTATCGTTATTGGAGCACCCCGCGCAGATACTTGACAACGATGGTGTCGTCAGACGGATAGTTTTGGGGTGCCACCGATGTAAGTTGTGCCAGAATACATAGCCAAGTTTCTCCGGCACGGATATAAGTGTCTGTGTAGCAGGTCATCCCTTGCGTTTCTGCACCATTGCGAATTCGAGTCCATCGGTTTGTGGCACCTACAAGTGCAATATCCCCAACCAGAGTAATCCGCTCATCGCGCATATCCCAGTATGTGATGACATCAGGATCAAATCCCGTTGCCCATTCCTCTAAGTATGAAGCACGGTCCATGTGACCACCCAGTGTGTCAATCGTTCTAAATGAAGGATGCAGGATGGCGTTGTGGGATGCGACATCATTTGTGACAAAATTGTGAATGAAACGCTTGTTAAGAACCCGTAGTGTTGCCATATCAGTATCGACAGATGTCATGAAATTTCTCCTTGAGACGGTATGGTGTGAGCAGATTCGTATTTTACATCGAATAAATTCGCCTGTTGAGGTGTGCACGCGCTGAATTTAGTTGCACACATTATTGGGACTCTGGCACGGACCGCTGACTATTTCGATGCATTGTGAACACGAAACCATCTTGATAAAACTTGCCTATCAGAGGATCTTTAGCAACAACAAGAAAGGTTAACACCCGAATCGGATCTTTGCAGAACAGAAAACCGATCGGACGAAAAACAAACTTTACCAGGGAAGATGGATGGAGCTAAACAATCTGGATGAAATGTTGCGAGACTTATACCAATGAAACTCAATGCAACCTGACATGCTCACGCACCACGCAAGATCTTCTCCATTTTCTTTCCCTTCGCCAACTCATCCACCACTGTTAGTATCGAAAAGTTCGTAGGGCTTGATGTCGCGAAAGACAAGTTAGATATCGTGGTATTGGGGAGAAGAAAGCCGGTCAAGTAGGGAATGATGAAGACGGGATTGCCAAACTCATCAAGAAGTTACAAACCCTGAAGCCGGAGTTGATCATAGTGGAAGCAACAGGCGGATATCAAAGAGGGGTTGTGTTGGGATTGTGCGAAGTGGAACTGCCAGTGTCTGTGGTCAACCCAGCGCGGGTGAGACAATACGCTCGCGCCAACGGACAGCTGTACGCTGTGTTAGCCACTTACTTGCTTAGCGAGACTCGTTCCTGAACCGCTTGATACGATTTTGAATATCAGATACAACGCCCTTAATTTCTGCAAAATCAGTCTCGTTCACATATTTAGATAGCTCACTTAACAATGAAGGCATATCAGGCTGGTAATAATGAAGCAGAGTTGCGATATCGTTTTCATAAATCCCAACTCTGGCAAAATTACCTTGGCGATACATGGAAGGCAGCGCATACATTTTTAATAACAATAAGCCTTCCACTGTTGCGAGTGGGATATTGCGGTCGAGAAATTTTTGAACCTTTGAATATTCGCTGTGAACTTTTTTGAATAGTGGATTTTGGGTAAGCAGAACATCAATTTCCAGTTCATTGTAGTTTGCTCGAACAAAATACATATCCTGACTAGAAACTTTGAGTTCAGGTAATTTTTCTAGGGATGAGACTGCCATGAGTAAATCTAAATCTTGGGTATTACGCCCTTCAACATAATGAAGGATGGCAATTCCCCCAACGAGAACATAATCAATTTTGCGTTGCTCTAAAACGGCGAAAAAATCTTGGACAGACTGGATTAAGGAATCAGAATTCATCATGCCACCTAGCCAATTTTTAACGTTGAATACCACAGCATTGCGAATAACATTTCCGATTTGAACGCTACTCTGAATAGTCATTGTAATTTCCTAGAGCAAGTGTAGCATAAAACTTACTTTGTTTTGGAGAGAGGTGGCTAAGGCGTAGAAAACTGCCTGAGATTTGCGCACGCCGCCCTTGAGGGCGGCGTCGCTTATAACCAAGACTGAATTATGGAGCATAGGGAATGAAAAGGAAGTATTCATCCCTGAGGATTTTACCCTTTCCATCTACAATTTGAAGATAGTACTTGTTATTAATGCTAGTGTTTTCTTTCAAGTAATCGATTGGTAAATTCACTCTATATATAGTATGGGCAGCAATAAGATTTCCTGTTGCCGGATGTTCATCATATGTAGAGTAATTATCCTTATCATAATAAGGATAAAATCTAATCGTTAATTCACTGGCTAATTTTCTTCGCTCGTCAAGCCCATAAATACCAGATGCGCTAATAAAGTCGAAATCATATGTCAAACGATAAAAACCGTTTTTCGGCTCATTGATGACAATAAACTTTCCCTGATGAAAAAACGCTGTTTCTGTTTCATTCAGTGAATAGGGAAAACCAGTTGTTACGCCATCATTTATATTTCCCAAGAATCCTATAGGGTAGTAGTTGAAGGAAAAATAGCCCTGTTCATGAATCTTACCTTGTTCGTCTGTAACTTGATAAGTAAAAGCCCTGCAATCTTCAAATTTCGTTTGCACAGATTCCATACTTACATCTGCTGTCATAAACAACGATAGTCTATCTGTATATGGAGTGACATCGGTTTTGAAATAGGTTGCTATAGATGGTTGATTAATATACATCCCATCAGTTTCGTAGCGGTAGATTATTATTTGCCATTTCTCTGTCGGTATTGCTGTTGGTGTAGGAGTAAGTTCATCTTTTATGAAATGAAATGCTGTGATATTCATGCTGAAGCGAAATGATGCAAATTCGCTCGGTTGTTCGGTGAAAATGTGAAAAAAGTCATCGAGTCCCCCATAAATATTTTCACTTGACTTGCTAACTCCATTAACAAATACGTTGTCCAACAAAACAAAAGGAATAGGTTTAGTTGTAGCAGTTGGTGTCGAGAGGATTCTAGTGGGTGTTGGGATCGGTGTATCTGTGGGAAAGGGAGTAAAAAATGTCGTTGGTAAATATGTTTCTGTGAGGGCATGTGTAGAAACAGATGTCATAACAGGTGTAGCAGTGGATGTACAAGAAGTCAGGACAACAACAAAAAAGGCCGATAGTAATTGATTTTTCAATTTTCCTCCTATTATTTTCGGACAGCCGCCCAACGGTTTGCGACATCATCCCCGAGCGGAGCGAGTGGGATCGCGAAGCACTGCGCTGTGTCTCGACAAGCTCGACAACCAGGGCGGGGACGGCGAAGCCGTCCAGCCAGCCTGTCCTCGGCGTTCGTCCCGCGCAGCGAAGCGGAGACGAGGTGCGTATCATCCCAGCACTATGGGGACGCTTTGTTGGCTGGCGTTTCTATTTATGTAGACGCTGGAACTTTTCGACACGATCTTTCACTTGAATTCTATTTCTACATAATACCAAACTCCATCTCGTTCTCCGAAGAAGTGCACAATATTATTACTCATAGATGGGTTATTTTGTGCAGGACTACAACACAAATTGTGTGCCACATTTTGGTAATGTATGGGAATTATCTGTCCATCATGAGAAATCCCAATTTTTGTTCCTTTACGAAAAAAATAAGTCGGTTTGTCGTTGACTAAGCCCCAATTAAAAACTTTCTCAAATCCCAATTTTTCATTAAGAATTTCCCCA
Organism: Anaerolineales bacterium; assembly: GCA_023382575.1. Lineage (GTDB taxonomy): Bacteria > Chloroflexota > Anaerolineae > Anaerolineales > Villigracilaceae > Villigracilis. Next base: position 12,279 of record JAHDWC010000070.1, on the reverse strand, counting down.
TCTACAACTACGTTATCGTCTGCTTCTAAAATCCAATGTCCATTCCAACTTAAAAAACTTTGATGATGCATCCAATTGCTTGGAATAGTAAAAATAACCTGACCACTACTTTTTTTCACTTCTGTACGGTCTGCGTAGGTTCTAGCCCATAGCAACTCCCCTTGGTGTAAAACGGGGGGATATTCTTTGATAGCATATCCTCCAAATAAAGAGACCGCGTCATTTTGAATTAAATAGTTTTGTCGCTCCTGCCCTGTATCAATCTCTACAATAAAAGCGACAATTGGATCTGCTTCAGTTAAAAAAGTGTAAACGCTCAACACATGAGTAACTCGGTCAAACAATAATCTACCGTCTCTATATAGTTGCAGGTTGTAAGGTAGTCCCTCTGCGGTATAAACTGTTCTTAGTTCATATCCAAGTTCTTCAAGAGTAGTTTGGCGTGGAGTTGGAGAAGGAGTTATTTCCCCTTCTATCCTAGTTTCCGTCGGTAAAAACCGAAACAGACCATCATTCTGTGTTGGATTTATACCAGATGGCAAAGCATACTCATTAATGGAAACATTAGGCGGCATGGAGTCAAAATTTTCCCAGAAGGATGCTTCTTTGGTGATTGATAGCGTAGGGGTGGTTTCAAGCTCTGCACTGGATAAAGTTGCTAATTGCGTTTCAACTATTGGTGTTATGACCGAGGCTACGGGTGTTTCTGTAACAATCGTTGTACTTGTTCTAGGTGAAGAAATTAAACTGTCGCATGATGCCAATAGTACAGCCATAATCAATGACGTTAGTGTTTTGCTAAGGATTTTCACTTTTCCCTTTTCTTTTATATTTATAGCAAAGCCAGCCAACGGTTTGCGACAAAGCCCTCGTAGAGGGTCGTCCCCGAGCGAGTGGGATCACGAAGCACTGCGCTGTGTCTCGACAAGCTCGACAACCAGGGCGGGTACGGCGAAGCCGTCCAACCAGCCTGTCCTGGACGACAGTCCAGGGAAAAAGGCTCCGGTGTAGGAAACTGCTTGAGATTGCCGCAGATCGGGCGAGCGAACCTCAAGCAAGCACCGTTCATCCAGCTTGGCTGGATCGCCCAGAGCAAGCGCATTGGCGCTTGCCCTTCCCAGCGTCAGGCAGTTCGCTCCGCGCAGCGGAGACGGGGTGCCGCTTTGTTAGCCCGCTTTTGACTTACGGAACTTCTGCGGTTTTTATAACCAACTTGACTTCATCAATATAAAGCTTTAGCTCGCCTGCATTCCCATTTTGTGCAGTAATGTTGTTAAATATCTCATCAACATAAGGAAAACGAATTGTAAGATCTTGCTCATTACCTGTTGCCAAGATTGTATATGAATAAAATTCCGACTCTGTGTTTTCAACCTTCCATACTTCTGAATAATTTATTCCTACACCTGATACCATCATCGGGGATTCACCTTTTTCACTTTGCCCATGAGCTTTGATCTCAACTGTAACTGTTCCAGATGGAAAATCATAGGGAAAATGAAGAGTAGTTGAACCCCACATTAAAGCACTTCCATTTTCCATTACGAAGCCATCTTGATACCCGACAGGGACTAATTTATTAATTGGAACGACAATTTCGGTTTGAATTGCTAAATCATCTAAAGCCGCGTTAACGGTTTGTTCTGCAAGCGCCCATTCAGAATTTTGGATATGGTGATTGACTAAAGTCAGATAATCTTTTCCCTTTTGCACAGAGCGTTGCACTGGTTTTGATTCCCAATAAGATACCAACTTTTCTAAATCGGCTTTCTTTTGTAGCAGTAAATTATTGGAAACAAATTTGATAGTTTCACTTGTGGAATTTTGTTCAATTACGTGGACTTGCGTGATCATTCTTTCACCACTGGTTGGATTAACGATTTCTATTTCATAATTTCCGCCAAAGCCCCTGAATGTAGCCATTCCGTTGCTGTCGGTTATGCTTTCGCCGGTAGTTGACCAGCCTTCAATTAGCCGTTGTAAAGTGTAGTAGGATTTTTTCGGTGTGCCATCATCTTTTATTAAGCCGCCATGATAGACAAAAGGCGACGGTTCAACTGTGTTCCACCAGACCAAACCCAAGTTTGAAGGTTTTGAAAAAAAGATTGTGTAGGCAGTGGCTAAATACTGTGCTTGTGTGTCGTCTGACCAAGCAGTGTTCCAATAACCAGTTTGACCAACTGGGGCTTCAGATGGTACAGAAAATTCAGAGCCTACTATTTTCTTTCCATAAGGGGTAAGCATCTTCTCGTATTTGTCATAACATACGCTCATCTCGCTAAGAGACATATTCGTCATCTGATAATTTCCCGCCCCAATATAGGCGTTATAGTAGAACTGCAAGCCCAAAGTGTCGAAGTCGATATTCCGGTCCAGCATTTCTTGAGCCATTTGAAAATTGTTTTGCCAATCAATGCCGCCACAGGGATAACTAAAGTTGATTTCAATCGTAGCGGTGGGGTCGTTGTCACGAATAGCTTGAATAGACGTTGCAATAGCCTTGTAATATTGGTCTTTTGTTAAATTCAAGGGGTTGTGATTTCCAAAATTCGGCTCTAAAATGGCTTCCCAATTGTCTACCGAAGGAGCAAATCTTTTAACAGTTGCAGCTTCGTGCTCGTATAGTCTTTTGAGAAATTCATCATATGGTACATTTTTATAGAATGATGGGAATTCACCGTCGGCAAAATCAAAAAAACCTTGCGCCCTAACTTTCATGTTTCCTGTTTTTAGTTCGTCAATTCCAAGCCAGTAATTTGTAAAATCTAAATCAAACTTTTTATATTCTGGCTGTATCCAGTACCAAGACATCTGAACACTCCATGAATTCAGCCCTGCTTGCATTACTTTTGCTGTATCAAAGTTGTTTCCGATACCCCCAAATAAAAAATCATGGGTGGTTTGATGATATTTAACTTGATAACCCGATAGTGGGTTTCCCTTTTCATCTTGAACATTGATTTGAATATCGCCCTGACGATAAAGGGGAATATCGTGTAATGCTTTTTGATAAACTTCATCGTCTGCAGGTGATAATTGTATCGGCATGTAAATTTCTGTTGGTGTTACCTGCGCCTGAGTAGAAGTTGACATAGGTGTCAGCGTTGGGGGAAGCGTTGAAGTAGGGGTAAAAGTCGCAACAGGGATAACCGCTTTTGTCGGTGCATCTGCACCGACAGGCGCACATGAAGCCAAAATGCCGGCGATAATCAAAACCGTGATGATGTTTTTAATTTTCATTGATACCTTATTATGCAAGGAACGGGCTAACAGTTTGCGTTAGTGGAGTGTGGGTGAGGGAACACCATTTTGATGGAGCCAAGAAGCAGACTGAAAACGCGGCACACACCCGCCAGTCAAGTGCACGCTGCACGCTGTGTTAGACAGGCATTTGTTGCGCCTATTGACTGGGCTGAAGCAAAAATTCAAGCCATTCATACTCAAGTTGATTGAACTCTGAACCATAAACGCCTTTGAAATTCGGCGGATAAACAACTCTTTGACCATCTGCTAGCCCTGGTGGTTTTGTGTCAAGGAGAGAAGATAAAGATTCGGCTCCATAGTTTTGAATAAGAAAATCTAAAAAGGATGCCATTTCGGTCAACAATATGTCTCGGTGAATTATACAGTCTGGCGAATTGTCATCATACGCCTTTTCCAAGTAATAATTTTGGACCAGAGGAAGATATGTCCCACGATCTATAAACGCCCTGACATCAGAATTGAAATCGGCTCCTTTCCATACCTTCCAATAATCTCCCGCTGCCCAGGTTGCCATCCCCTCGATAAGAGTAATATCGTTCAAGTCTTTATATTTTTGATGAATGAAAACATGACCGAGTTCATGAGCAAGAACGGCAAGAATTTGTCCTTTGCTCGCATCTTGATCTGCAAAAATCATTACAACGGGTTGTTGCTCATGGAAAGTAGTGCCACGAGGAGCGCAGTTTCTGGATTGCGGAGGAGCAAAAATGACAATAGCCTTTTCGCTATTTGTTGTGCCTAACCGCTTGCTAACATACTCATAAACCAGTTGTGACTCTTGTTGCCACCATCGAACATCAACAGGGAGAAAATTGTTTTCAGAGTACAAGTCCAAATACACGTTTCCTGCTTGTCGTTGACCATTGTCAATGATTTGGGCTGGATTTGGAAATAGTTCTTTCTTTCCAAATACCTGCCCGAAGATAGTTATGAAGTAAGACGGCGATTCATAAACTTGGGTCGGTAAGGGATATGGAGTAGGGGTGGTTGAAAATGATAAGTCAAGGGATGCAGTAATAACCCTGTTTCTGCTGAAGAACAAGACCATAAAGCTAGCCAATAGAAACACAATACTGGCGAAAAGAACGAATTTGCTTGAATATTTCTGCTTTAGAAAATTCATTTTTTGTTATCACAGGTCTACCACTTTACCTGCCTAGCTACCGTATATACAGCACACTGTAAAGTCCCCTTGTGGGATAATACCTTATAGATTGCATAACAGCATTATACAAGTACCAACATAAAGGGGCAAGAAATGCAAAACCCACCCTAAAAAACTGCTCGACTAGTACCGCGAAAACATCCTCCTCAAATAATAGTCCCCCGCACTGAAAAAACCTACATTGAATGAGTGCGGCAGTATATTCTCTTCCACAACAAGCGCCATCCCAAAGAAATAGGTGCTGTCGAGATCAAACAATTCATCACTCACCTTGTCGTGGACCGGAAAGCCTCTGCCTTCACCTACACCATCCTGGCGGTCGGTGCCAGGGAAATCAAGTCATCAGCGCCATTCTCTTCCTCTACCGCAACGTCCTGCATCTTGAAATAGACCAAACCGATCTCGGCCTCATCCGCCCCAAACGAGGCAAACGCGTCCCCCCATACCTTCCGTCACTCCCTCGCCACCCACCTCCTCCAAAGCGGTTACGACATCCGCACCGTACAGGAATTATTAGGGCATAAAAACGTCAAAACCACCATGATCTACACCTACGTCCTCCAACGCCGTCAAATCCCCCCTCGACCCCTAATCATGTTCTCACAGTCAGCACTCCCCATTCAACCGCCGGCAATCCTTCATATCCATCCCGATTAGACATGATAACCGCGGCATCTGGTGGCAAATGTTCTATCCCCCAAGAGGCTGCCTCTTTTACCCAATCCGGGCTCAATTGTGCATACACCAGGCGAACACCAGTTTCCCGGCAAAACGTTAGAGCATCCATCCATCTCTTTCTGGTTATTTCTTTGATATCCATCCTCTTTTTATGTTCATCCCCAACCTCCAGCCAGAATATGGTCTCGTAACCCTGTATTCGTCCCCAGGCAAGCGCATCTGGGCGTACAGAAATTTCCGGGAGCAGCACCTCGCTCCATCCTGTCCAAATTTCGGCGTGTGGATAGGCGGAACGTAACCACGCTGTCCACATGCGCGAAATATGCCTGTGAGTTGTTCTGACCTGTTTGGAACCTGGCTCCTTGCGATCTGTAAACTGCACTCCAGCGGGCACGCCCCAACTTCGCAGGGCAAGTGACAATCCCTTGCGCGTCAACTGCAGATATGGGGTAATGCGCGGTATAGGCACGGATTCCCCCTCGTCTGAAACTTCAGTTGTGCTTACATGACACGCGTAATCTTTCTTTTTCAGGGAGGTAAGTGCAAGAGTAGTGACTTCCATATCCAGCCCAGCCAATGAGGCGATTTCCGAATCCAGTCCTTCATTGATCCTTGCCAATACTTGCAAGCATTTCAATTCCTCCTGAGAAACGGGCGAAGGCTCTTGTACTACGGTTGGAGGAGTCTGGTTGGCAGAATACCATAGCGTAGGAGGATGCGAGAACTCAGTCCATTCCGGGATTCTGCCAACGGGTGTAACTACATATGGGACACTTAATCCCAATTCTAGAGCGAAGGAACGTTTGACCTCCATTACATACCACTCCCCTGGGGCATCCACCTGTATCCACAACGATGCGCCACGGCGTCTGGTGTTCAGACGGGCAGCCAGGCGTTGCAGGAGGTTGCGGTATTCAAAAGGTGGAAGCCCGTTCAGGGCATTGATATGAAATACAAAAGTATCCGTATAGAGTCCCTTGTACGGCAGAGCAATCCAATCAGAAAAAGTCATCTTGCCACAGCGAACCGTCATGGGGTTAATCCGAACATCCAATGTAGATGTATTCATCAGCGGTAAAATAGTTTTGAGGGTTTAACCAGACAGCGCTTTGTTCACCCGTCTTCTGGCGAATTCCATAATGTAAATGCGCGCCGGTGCTATTACCAGTGTTGCCGCTCAATCCCATCACGTCGCCGTAGTTTACGATTTGCCCTTCCACCACCTGAATGCTGCTCAGATGCGCCAGCCAGACCTGATAGCCATTGTTCTCCACCACCACCAGATTGCCCCAGGGACCATTTGAACCTGCCCAAACGACCTTGCCTGCGATGGTTGTATGAATCGGTGTACCCTCGTTCACTGGGAAATCTGCACCAGTATGGGAACGGTAATGCGGGTCTTGAAACATGCAGCCCAATAGTGGCTTGTCATACCAATCGCTCCAATGTTGGATAGGACCGACCATCGGTAAACCATAGATATCCGAACTAGGTCCAATATAACCATCGAAGGGAACAGCGCTCATGCCGGATGGCAGCGAATTGCCATACGAACCGTTGTCACTGGACTCCGCATATTGGGGAATATCGAACAGCCATTGCTCCACACCGGGCTGCGCCCATGTCGGGAGTTGAGGAATGGTCATCACCACCAGCATGACATACCCCACCACCAAAGCCGCCCCGCATAACAACGGGGCAATCATTAGGACGATGGAAAATCGGAAGAAGCCCTTCACTACAAAACCCGTCCCAGGCGATCCAGACGGATCTCACCCTGCTGTCCGGCTTGCAAACCCATCGAGGCTTCAATGGACAAACCGTTGCGGATCATGCGCATCGAGAGCCAGTAGGAAACACCGGAACCGATGATCACTGGTGATAAGAACAGGGGATTACCCGAATACAACTTTCCAACTTCCGGAGTCGTGATGGCGATCAATACCAAAACAGCAGGAGGGAAAAGAGCAAGAAAACGTGCCTGCCATTCCACACCTTTGGCGGCGGCACGCGCACGGGATAAGACTTCCACTACTGTTCCCAGAGTCTTTCTCAATGATGCCACCAGCGGACTGATCTCAATACGTCCTTCAATGGACGCAAGTAAAGATGTAGCAACAATGTCCACGGCGGGATTGTCCCAGGCAGTGGTCCACTCACGGACAGCCAGTGCAGCTTCATCGGCGGGCGCAGTACGGAGTCGCACCACCAGATCACCCAAGACCATCCTGCCATCCGGTCCCACAGCTTGCGCCGCATCATCGAGCGCATCTCCCAAGGGCTTGCCTTGCGAGAGAAGAGTCTCAACGACTCCGAGACCCCGCAAAATATCCTTAGCTTGCTTCAAGCGGAATTCCTGACGTTTATCGGAAAGCGTGCCTGCATACAACAACCCACCGGCAATCGCAAACAGGATCGCAGGAAAGAATCCCAGGAACATGCCGCCTGCCAATCCACCACCGACCCATGCCAGAAAGCCATAAGCAATCTGGTTAAACGCCAATCCGGTTCCAGTCTGACGCGCGAATTTTTCCGGATCGAATTTCTTCCTCGGTTGAGCAATGCCCATCGCGCGTGCCATGCCTGCTTCATCCACAGTACGGCGCCAGCCAAAGGTAATCGGGATGGCAGCCAGCGCTAATGCGCCAATAATTGAAATCAATGTGATCATGCTATCTCCATACAAACCAGAATGCGAGTTCCTGCGCGCCACCGTTCGCAAGCCAGACGGCGAAGTAAATGCCTACAACTCCAAGAAGAACAGTCAATAACGGATAGACTCCGACTTCATTCCATGCCAAGTCAATGGGATGTGTATGAACGGCGTTTGTATCGTAAATCGGCGACGGTTGTTCGTGCTTGGGCGAAGGTCGTTCCACTTTTTGTTTGGGTGAAGGTGGATTGGCTTCTGCCTTTTTCGTTGCAGTCTGTTGATTGACATACTGCCTTGTTTGCATCGAATATCGAAAGCGGCGCATCAGCCAGACTTCGGGCGGGACGCGGTCGGGTCCAAGGCGCAGGAGCGCCAGCGCCATGAACCCGACCAACACCAGAAAACCGATCACCACCTTTCCAGTGAAGGATAGCGGAAGGAATAAACATAGGACTGCCAGGAGCGCCCCGGTGCCGAGGATGCCAAGATCGCGGTTGTTGAACATGACTTTCCTAAAAGGGCGGCTTGGGTTGGAAGTTCTTCAACATCTCGCCTAGTTGCGGCAGGAAGAGGAAAGCGAACAACACAATAATGATCAGACCCACCACCCCGATAATCGCCATCGAGGTCATACGGCTGCCGCCGAACGCCATACCTGCCGTGCCTTGCAAGATGTAATACAGACCACCAAGCAGGGCCACGACGATCAAGAGTCCAGCCATGAACGCCCAGGCGTCGCGGGCGATGGACAGGATCTGTTCCATAATGGGATCGAACATAGATAATCTTCTCCTTTGAATTTTCAACAAGTACCGAGAAACCAGGCTGCCAGGGGAATGGCGGCACTGGCGAGGATCATGCCAAAGAGCGCTTCACCGCTTTCGATCAAGGCATTGGCAAAGGAAGATGCCCCGCCGATGGACGCAGAAAACATGGTGATGAAGGCTGCCTTCAACATGCGCAGGGCAGCCAGCCCGCCGATCAACCCGGAGGCCAGTGTGCCCAATTCGCTGATCGGTCCACATCCGCCTGCTCCGGGCAGAGTCGATTGCAGGGCACTCACGATCTGCGGAATGCCGAGGAAGGCGAACAAGCCGAGTACAACAATGGAGACCAGGGCAGAGATGGACTCCCATACCCATAAGTTTGCACCGAGGACGGACGCCGAACTCACGCGTAACATCTGGGCAATGCCAACCAGAAGCGCAAAGGCGACAAACGCGCCAGCCAGGGCAACCCAGGCTTCACGCAGAAAGGTCAGTAACAGGGAGGTAACTTCGCTCATGCCAACACCATTGGATCGTGCTTGCGGAATTCCGCATCAAGCGCGGGATAGAAGCGTTCGCCCCAAAACTGCATTGGCCAGCGTCGAGCCGGTCCGGTGCGATCTTTGAGGGTCATCACCTCCAATGGAGCGCAGCCGCAGTCGCGGACATCGCCAGTACGGTTCACCACTAGCACGCGATCTGCTTCATACGGGACTCGTTCATCGCCAAGGAGAGCAGATAGGTCATCGCCATCGTTGAAACGTTCGGACTTCAAGGCAGCAGCTGCGATGATCGCCCAGCCGTGATGGCGTGCCATCTCACGCAGGGCTGCTGCTGCTTCGCCGCTGCGACCTTCTTCGTTCATCATGCCGGTTAATCCCACAACCGGTACACGGTTGAGATAATCCACAGCGATCAGAGCGGGTCCTTTGACAGGGAAACCGTAATCATGGATCAACATATCCTCCAGGGCGCGGACGGTATCTTCTCGTGAGTTGAGTGACAGCAACACCGCTTCACTGGCGCGCGCAAGAGCCGCCTCAACCTTCTCCTGCGAGGCAGGTTCATGTGGACCGGAAATGATCGCTTCCACTTGCCGGTACAGGCGGAAGCGCAATTCCTCGGGGGTATGTTCATAACAACCAATGGCGGATGGAATATGCAGGCAGGCAGCCTCGTAGATCATGCGCAGCAGCCAGGAAGTCTTTCCGATTCCTGGCGCTGCGGCAAGTAGAGTCGCACCGCCGCCCCAGAAGGACAGGCCAGCGAAGACACCGAAGGGAGTGTAGGGCTGTGGGTTGCCCAGAGTTCCGGAGCGTGGCATGAGGTTATCTTATTCAATATGGGATGGGGGATGGCGATCTGTGTCGCTTTGAGGCTTTTGCAATAAGTTACTTGACTCAAAAAAAGACATCGCTTATGATGTCGTATACGACATCATAAGCGAGAGGTAACTATGACTCGATATGCACTTAACCTGCCTAATGAATTAAAAAGGGATGCGGAACGCCTTGCCAAAAAACAGGGTGTGTCGCTCAATCAATTTATCCTTTGGTCCGTCGCTGAAAAAGTTGGCGGACTTCTTCAAGCATTGGACGACCCGAATTTTCCGGGTATCACCTATCGTCGCGGCGCGGCAGGTGGTTTGACTCCAGTTCTGAGAGGGACCGGAATTCGGGTGCAAACCATTGTGATCGCAGTTGAGGACAGGTCTCCTGCGGAGATTGCCGAAGATTATGACCTGACCGAGGCGCAGGTCAGGGAAGCCCAGGGTTTTTACGAGGCGCATCAAGTTGAGATCGATGCCTATATTCAGGCGGAATCGAAAATGGAGCCGGGGGATGAGTAGGAAACTTCACCTGCATCTGGATGCGGATACATCGAGTAAGTCCCTGCATAAAGCATTGCTTGATCTTGGACATGATGTCACCCGTACACCCACAGAGTGGATGGCGCTGGATGCCAGTGACGAACAACAATTATTAGGCGCCACAGCTCAGGGGCGTGCGATCTTCACATACAATATTAGGGATTTTGTTGCTCTTGCCAGGTTGTATCCAAATCATGGCGGGATCATTCTCGCATTTCAGAAGAGCATGACGTTGAATGAAACAATTGTGGTGTTGGATCGAGTTTTACGGGAAACAAGTGCAGATGAATGGATTGGTCAAGTCCGTTGGCTGAATGATTGGAAATCGTGATTTTTTACGAGCCAAACGCCTAATGAAAGACAATGTAAATCAAGAGACCTATGAACATACCTGGCAGTGCGGGGATCGATCCTGTTTGTCTTCGCAACCAGAACCTTCTCCAAAGTTCCAGTCCGAACAACGATAATAAGACTGCTGGCAGGGGGAACAGACAAGCCAGTCCACTGATCGCAAGCAGGTCCGCCCTGCCAATGATGCCTTTACGATATCCATATCCGGTAAGTAATACCGGCCAGACGGGCGGGTAGAACAACAAAGGCAGCGTGTACCAACCGGATAGATTGCGAAAGATACTCCAACCACATGCCAATAGAATGATCCCAGTTTGAAGGGGCGTTGCAGGTAACGTCAATAGGATCGTGCCAAACAGAAAGACTTCAATCCCAGGAACCAGACGATAACGCAGATCGGCATAACTGAATATGGAGAATGAGACCAACGCAAAGGTTTCTGCAAGGGTCATGATTGCTTATCATCCTCGTTTTGTCTATTTGGCATGAAGGTAAGCATGTCCTTCACCCGTGATGCATTGCCAAGTTCGGATGCCCGCATCAAAGGATCGCGTGCAGTCATGATTTCCTCCGAATGATCCAGATAGGCGCGTGTCATTTGTGCCGTTTCCTGCGGATATTGCGCGGCGAATACATTCGGATCCATTCCGTGTTGAGTAATGTCTGCGGACATCGATTGAAAGCCCTGCTGGAATTCCTGGGGGGAACCATTGAAACTGGATTGGATGGAGGCATTCACGGATGACGAAAAACCAAAATCATCGGAAGGAGATGTGGATGGAGCGCCATTGAAACGCTGCATTCGTTCCCCCAATTCCGCCTGTCGCGCTGCCAATTCATGTCCATGTGCCAGGGAACGATTGTAGGCGGCTGGGGCTCGTAGTCCCATCGCCTCTAGGTTTCCGGCTTGTTGCGTCAATTGCTGTGCGGCATTGAGATGTCCCATCGCGGCTTCTGCGCCAGTGAGTCCGCCTGTGGCGGCTGCTCCACCTGCCTCTGCGCTGGAGGTAGCTCCTGCCGCACCAACTGCACCAGCTCCCGCCGCTCCCACACCACTGGCTGCCAGCATCCCAATGGAGACGATTTGTTGCGCTGCCTTGATCATTCCACCAAAGGCATCTGCAGTAGTGGAAATGGTCATCTTGCCTAGAATACCTGCCAGGGAAAGCAATAGCCCTGTCGCTCCCCATAACCAGATCACACGCAGGATGGCAGACAGGATTCCCTGCTGACCCAGCCAGGTGCTGGCTGCCATGCCTGCTTTGAAGACTCCGCCCGCCACGATGGGCAGCAGGGCGATCAATACAACAGCTTTCATCCACAAAGACCGCAACCAGGTTGCCTGAGGCAGAACACTGGCAATCGCCAAAGGCGGAGCGAGAACAGCCAGGATGAACAACACGGCATTGGTGGAGGCAAAGGCAAACAACATCCCGCCAATGGCAAGCAGTGAACCGATGGAAAGTCCGATGCTGAGCAGACTGCCAAGAAAGGTCAGGTTGGCAAGACCCAGCAGGATCGATGTGGCAGT
>JAHDWC010000069.1 GCA_023382575.1 Anaerolineales bacterium | reverse complement strand
AAAAATAAAAACTAATTTCTAAATATATTTTGAAAAACAAGGGAAAAAATATGCCTCCCAACAAATCCTTACAATTTTGAAAGGCATTAAGGATATTTTAATGAGATTCAGCCAAAAGTCAACCTTTAAATAGGTACAGAATCGCCAAAATTGGACACAACCCATCCCTCTTCAATAGATGCGCTTCTTAAACTACCTGTTAGTGGACCCAGCCCAGAGAAATGAGCCAGTGAGAAAGAAAGAATTTCCGCCCTGCTTGATGTAATCTTACAAAATAATCTATTTCGGAAGTAACGTCCCGGTGACAACCTTCAACACAACCGCCGCCTTGCGTAGATTGCTTAGTTGGAGATTGTTATCGTTGAAGTCCTCGAATTCCTCATATTCGCCGCGCCAGATCTTCATGGCGGTGGGTTCACTGCAACCCAGCTTGCGCATCTCGCCGACAAATTCATCGCACGACATATTGATCCGATCTGCTAATTCCTGCACTCTGCTTTTCATGGTCTATTTTCCTATTTCATTGGGATAGGGTTATAAAATTAATTCACATTCTGAAAAAAATAAAGAAAAACATATTTTGAAAATAATTGAAAAGCGCAATACAAATTCTAATGGTCTTTATCGAAATGTCAACCACTCTTTGCGGGTGTTTTTTCTGCTTGTGCGATAGAATTGCCAAACTATTAATTTCCCAGCCTCGGAGTTTTCATGGACATGTCACTTGAGCTGCGTATAGGCGGCTTATTAAATCAACGTCATCTTACTATCGCCACCGCCGAATCTTGTACTGGCGGACAAATCTCAGACCGCATCACCGATGTATCGGGTTCGTCTGTTTATTTTTTAGGAGGAATCGTCGCCTACGCCTATGAAGCGAAAGTTGCGCTGCTTAACGTCTCATGGGATACGCTCAATACCAAGGGCGCCGTCTCGCATGAAACTGTCCTCGAAATGGCACGCGGCGCGCGTCAAGCCTTGGGCACGGATCTTGCCGTCAGCGTCAGCGGAATTGCCGGACCCGGCGGTGGGACGCCTGAAAAACCGGTGGGTACCACCTGGATCGGTCTGGTCACACCTGAGGGTGAGTGGACGCGGCACTTCGTCTGGGATGGCGACCGCAAGCAAAACAAGCAATATTCCAGCGAAGCCGCATTGCAACTCGTCCTCGACTATCTCGAAGGGAGACTCAAATGAAAGTAGTAGTGTTGATTTCTGCCAATGCTGAATGGCGAGCAGTCAAGGCGCTGTACCCAAAACTCCAGGTTGCGAATTCGATCTATGGTGAGACTGCCATCTTGAAGCTTGGCGGCTGGGATCTAAAACTGGTTCACAGTGGTTGGGGCAAGGTCTCTTCAGCGGCGGTGATGCAATATGTGCTCGATCACGACCAACCTGATCTGTCCATCAACCTCGGAACCTGCGGTGGATTTGAAGGCGTGGCACAAGTTGGCGATGTCATTTTGGTGGAACGAGCCTTCATTTATGACATCGTGGAGTTGATGGGGGAGCCAGACTTTGATTACTACGCCTCTTCCCTCGACTTGAGCTGGTTACCCGATCCAGAGCCTCATCCCACCCGCCGCGGACTGATCGCTTCTGCCGACAGTGATTTAGTACCAGATAAAATTCCCTACCTCAAGTCGATGGGTGCTGTTGCCGCCGATTGGGAGTCGGCGGCCTTGGCGTGGGTGGCGAGCAAGAACGATGCGCGTCTGCTCATTCTGCGCGGCGTTAGTGACCTGGTCAATGAAAAAGATGGAGAAGCCTACGATAATTTTTCATTGTTTGAAGAACGCACAAAAGAAGTGATGAAGAAGCTCTTCGAACAATTGCCCGATTGGTTGAACGGGATCAAAAGATAAAAAGACGGGACAGGTTCCGAAACCTGTCTCGTCTTTTCTTTTACTGCGGATTTAAAACACGTCCGATAAAGAGAATTTGTCCGCTTTCCAGATCGCGGATGATAAAAATAAACGGACGGTCGACGACGAGAACAAGATTTTCGATGGCTGCGCCAGCCGTCTCCATTACAACAGCGGTTGCGGCAGCGGCTTCGGTGCCTTCTTCGTCCACAGCGACAAATGCCTTGTGGATGACCTTGCTGATGAACAGGTCTTTCTTGCCGGTCATGCCGGAGAAATCGGCGGCGTTGCGGTCGAATGCCGCGGGCATACCCATGTTGCTCAATTGGTCACTGAGCGAGAAGGAACTCTCAAACTCGAACTTGGGCATTCGGAAAATGAGAGGAGTTTGTTCCATGCTTGCCAACATTTCCTCGAAGACCTCGCTCGTCAACGCGGATTCGATCTCCTCGAATCGACCCGCATCCGGAACGATGATGTCCATTGCGGCGGAATTTCCAGCATAGGGTAATTCCACTGCCTGATATCCGTCACCGCTGACGTATGGGATGTACATATCCTGTCCCATCATCGGCACGGTGACTTGGGAGCCATCCAGCAGATTGAATTCGTTATCATAAGTGTCATTTGCATCGAACTGATCGAGCCAATCTGCTTTGAAGTAAATGGCATTGACCAATACCATGCGCGTGTCATCATTTAGACTGCCGTTGGGCAGCAGGTCGTTGATCTTTTCCTCGGTCTTCTCACTGACCCAGTCATTGATCTCTTTGCGGGTCGGTTCGAAGTTGTTGACAAAGTCCGATAGATGGATTCCTGCGCCGTAGTTGACCGCGATCAAGTCGAGATATTCCTGCAAAAAGGAAAAGGTCTGTTCCACCCAAACCGCGTTGGCAATATTTAGCTGCATCGGTTCCTGGTCTTTATCGAGATTGATGTCGCTTTCTTCCAACTTAAGGTCGAGGGCGTTGAAGGCTGGATGGAGCGCATCCTGCGCGGGGAAGTGCAGGGTCTGTGCCATTTGGGCTTCGGTCTCGCCGCGAGCGCCCGCGTACGTCATGGCTAGGGCGAGGGACACGCTAAACGGGGAAAGGATCAGGTTTTCGTCTTGAGAACGAAGCGATTGATACAAATCCAATGCAAAGGTGTTGTTTCCATCCACCAAAGCTGCGACAGTATTTTCTTCCACGGCGGGGTTTCGTTCGCGGCTGCGAGTCGATTGGGTGACCGTGCCCGACGATCCGCAGGCCGAAAGTAGAACCGAGGCAAGTACAAGTAAAGATAAAAGACGTTGTAACATTTTCATAACTTCTCCTTGATGACTTAAACGAGCGCACCTTGTGATTTGTTTCCATTGTATCCAGATGCACGAGGGTTATAATCTTCTTCCTGTGTCACCCATTTTTCCTATGAATATCGAAGAACAAGAAATACAGAAACGTAACTTCCATTATGTGCAGATCGACGGAGTAGGCGTGAGCATTGCCAACGTGGCAGCGCCATTCCTGCCAGTGCTTCTGACTCGTTTGGGGGCAACTAATTTTCAAGTAGGCTTGCTGACATCCATGCCTGGCGTGACGGGTTTGGTATTAGCCATCATCGTTGGACGATTTTTGCAGAGCCGTCGTGAGATCGTCCCGTGGTACAGCCTGGCGCGTTTGCTGGTCATTGCCTGTTACACGTTGACGGGTATTGTGGCGTTCACACTGTCTGGGCAATATGCCATCGCCGCCATTCTCGTGATCTGGGGCTTGGCAACCCTTCCGCAAACGGGCTTGGCTGTCGCATTTTCTGTTGTGATGAACGCCGTCGCCGGACCTGAAGGACGTTATGCGTTGTTGAGCCGTCGTTGGGCGATCTTCGGGTTGACCGGTTTCACAGTCACATTTCTCATTACCCGTGTGATCGACCAGATCGAATTTCCAACCAATTACGGCTTGATGTTTCTGGGGTTATCTCTGGGCGGATTGATCTCTTATTATTTTTCACGCAAGATCCAACTCCCGCCACAGACTCCGCCGGTAGCGGTTCAATCCTCTTCGGCGTTGGAATCCGCCCGGAATTATTTTGCCCTCATTCGCAGCGAGCAAGCGTTCCAATCCTTCGCATTGAAGAAGTTTGTATATGTCTCTGCGATTGCGTTGAGTCAGCCCATCCTGCCGTTGTTCTTCGTGCGTGAAGTCCATGCCACAGATTCGCAGATTGGCACCATCAATATGACGATGACGCTGGTGATGCTGGTGGGATATTTCCTCTGGCCGTGGATGTCGCGCAAGCATGGCGGACGTTTGGTCCTGCTCGCGACGACTTTGGGCATGGCATTCTATCCCGCGTTGACGGCGGCGACTCCGCAGGTGCATCTGATCGTCATCTACGCGGGCATTGCCGGATTATTTCAAGCGGGCTTGGATCTGGTTTTCTTCGACGAATTGATGAAGACCGTCCCGGCGGAATACAGCGCGACCTTTGTCTCGATCTCGCAATCGCTGCAGTATGTGTCCGCGATCATCGCACCGACGATTGGCACCTGGCTTGCGGATTCGATTGGGCTGGGCGGCGCGTTATGGGTGAGTGCTGGTCTACGTGTGCTTGGGTTTCTACTGTTCCTGATGCCCGATAAACGCAAGATTAATTGAGAGATAAAAAACAGCAGACCGAAAGTCTGCTGTTTTTTGTTTTTTTACTTCGCAGCTGCAAGCGCATCTCTGATTTGCTGAGTGTGCGCACCAAGATGAAAATCCGGTTGGAGCAGGAGGGAGCCAAAGCGGTAATAGCTGCTTTTATTAGCAAGGAAATCTTCGGGAATCAACTCTGTGTACGCAAGGAGTTCTTCCAAACTACGGCGAAGTTCGGCCAGCATCAGCTCAATGGATGGATTGACCCTCACGGTCGCTTCCACTTGCGCGTTGACGTTGGAACCGAAACCATCCGCCACGGGTTCATAGCCATCGATCAAATTGGTCAGAAAGATCGTGTTGAATCGTTCGCCATGGATCAGATGCGCCACAACCTCCAGTGCGCTCCATTCTTTTGGAGCCGGACGCTTCATGGCTTGTTCGTCGGTATAGCCCTCAAAGGACTTTTCCAATTCAACCAGCGCCGGTTCGACCAACGCCCGCGCCTGCTTTGCAAGTTCAACCGGGGTGGATGGCACTTCCGCCATTGGGCGTTTGCTCAACTCCATCGTGACGGTTTTCTTATCCGCTCCGCGATAATAAACGACCTCAACCTTGTCGCCGCCCTTTTTACCTGCAATGGCTCTCACCAAACTGTTGAAATCGCTGATGGGGTGACCCGCCATCTCCACGATGACATCATCACGCTGCAACCCGACTCGCTGGGCACCCATCCCTTCCACCGTGCCATCGATGCGCATCCCTTCGCGGACGGGAACTCCCAGCGCCGTCGCCTGTTCGGCAGTGAAATCTCCGGGGATGATTCCCAGCATTGGGCGTTCGGCGATGCGTAGATCGATCCCGGTTTCGAGCACGGATTTAAGATTGCGGAGACTTTCCGCCCAGTGCTTGTGGAACTCTTTCGCCGCATCTTTCCACGACGGGTCAGCGGGCACCTCGTGAGTGAGTTGGATATGTACGCCGCCATCTTTTTCTGCCAAAGTGACCGTCACCTCGGTGGGGGCGGGATCGATGCTCGAAAACCAGCGGAACTTGACGCTTTTGTTTTCTTCCAGTGCGAGATAATGTCCGCTGGAATAGAAATCGCCGCGCCACCACAGGTACATGCGTCCGCTTGGGTGCGGGTCCACGGTGGCGACTTCACACAGCCATTCGCGCAACGAGGTGGCGTTGGTGAAGGCGCGATAGGCAAATTTCAATGGGACTTGCACGAACGTTTCAGCAGTTATGGATGTCATCGCATTCTCCTTGGGTTGGAATTTTAATTTTATACGGGACGACGCCCAAAATTTCAACCTACCATAGAGTGGAAATGTTAGTCTCGCGCACCGAAGATGTCTCTCTGCGCGTAGGCAAACTATTCCAGCCGAAGACTGGACCAACCCGAAATTTGCTCAGACCAAAATAAATTTTGATCTGAGCAAATCCGATTTTCATTAGACCAAATCGAGGTTGGAAAGTGATAGATTGCGGGATAAAATAGACGGCAAGAAGGAGGAAATATGAATTTTGACCCTGAAAAACATCATCGCCATTCTATTCGTTGGAAACATTATGATTATTCTCAGGCAGGGGCATATTTTGTAACTATCGATGTTCAAAACCGTGGACATCTTTTCGGCGAAGTTTCAAATGGTGAAATGGTTTTGAACGATGCGGGGAGAATGATCGAAGAGCAATGGCAGGCATTGAAAGGGCGATTTCCATTAATCGATTTGGATGTTTACCAGGTCATGCCCGATCATTTTCACGGAATCATCGTCATCGTAGGGGCGACCCTCGTGGTCGCCCTTGATGTTGGAAAACCGTCAACATTGGGAGATATCATCGGCGCGTTTAAATCCATTACCACCCATGAATATATCAAAGGTGTGGAAAATCACGGTTGGCAGAGGTTTTCAAAACGCCTTTGGCAAAGGAATTATTATGAACATGTGGTTCGCGATGAAATCGATTTGGAACGGATTCGGAAATACATTCAATCGAATCCGTCCAATTGGAAATCATAATTTTGAATTAAACAAAAAGGGCAGGGACGAGCCCTGCCCCTACGTGGGAAATTTAATTGCCTAACCGTCTGCGTTCTTCTTCAATGACAGTCGGTTCCAACTTCTTGAAAAGTGGACCGGGCTGATTCAACTTCTGTCCCGGCTTCAGGTTGCTAGGTTTCCATTGCAAGCCTTCCACCGGTTTATATCGCAAAACCTTGTGCGTGCCGATGGCGTCGGTCACGTCTTCGGTGTATTGTTCGCCGAAGAGCGGAGTTTCGTAGCCGAAGAATCCGTGCAGGCGTTCGGAGGTGAAGGGAATGAACGGTGCGAACATGACCTTCAACGAGTCGATGGCTTTCAACGCGGTGTAGATGGTCTTGGCAGCGCCGTCTTTGTCGGTCTTCACAGCAGACCACGGCGCATTCACATCAAGATATTGATTGACAGCCGTGGCGAGTTTCATCGTCTCGCCGAGGGCAGAGCGCAGGCGCACGGCATCGCCCCTACTTGTTGCGCCACAACATCATCGGGTGCGGATTCGTCCGTGCGAATCACAATCACCCCATGCACATGATTCGGAATAATGACATATGCCCCCAATTCCACGAACGGGAAATGAGCAGGGATGGCGCGCCAACATTCGTCCGCGATGATGCCGAGATCGTTCAAAGCCATTTTTGCAGCTCGAATTTCCCCAAACAGACAGTCGCGTTGATATGTAACGAGGGGCACGAAATATGCGCCGGGCGAGGTGTAATCATATTCCTTGATGCGAATTGATCTGCGATGGTGGCTGTGCGGGGTAACCGTCATCATTTCCGCCTTTGGGGTTGGGGGACGGGTGTGGTCACTTTGCCGGTCCCTATTTGATTTCAAAATTGTAGCACGCCACAAACCCGAATTGACATCCTCTCACACTTCTGCTACACTTTGAGTTGTCAGACAAATTAGTCTAGTCGCCTTGAGGCGGCTACCAAACCACAACTGGACCAGCAGACTATCTCATGACAACCCTACTGATCAAAAACGCATA
The DNA here is from genome assembly GCA_023382575.1 of Anaerolineales bacterium. Classification (GTDB taxonomy): domain Bacteria; phylum Chloroflexota; class Anaerolineae; order Anaerolineales; family Villigracilaceae; genus Villigracilis. The sequence continues at coordinate 11,570 of JAHDWC010000069.1, read as the reverse complement.
TCTTGTCACCATGGACGACCACCAGCGGGAACTTCCCGAGGGTGGTCTTTTTATTCGCGATGGTTTCATCGAGCAAGTCGGCGCGACGAGCGAACTACCCGCCACTGCCGATGAAGTGCTCGACCTGAAAGGGCATGTCGTCCTGCCGGGTTTGGTCAACACGCATCATCACTTTTATCAAACCCTGACACGCGCCGTGCCTGCTGCGCAGGATGCCAATCTCTTCAATTGGTTGAAGACGTTGTATCCGATCTGGGCGAAGATTCAACCCGAAGATATTTTCGTCTCGACGCAGACAGCCCTTTCTGAACTGGCCTTATCGGGCTGCACGACTGCATCCGATCATTTGTATCTGTACCCCAACGCTTCCAAACTCGACGATGAAATTGCCGCCGCACTGGAAGTGGGGGTCAGGCTGCAGGCCTCACGCGGCTCGATGAGCCTGGGCGAATCCAAAGGCGGATTGCCACCCGACAGCGTGGTGGACAGCGAAGAGAACATCCTCAAAGATTCACAGCGTCTCATTGAAAAATATCACAACGCCAAACCCGGCGCGATGACCCAGATCGTGCTCGCGCCTTGTTCGCCATTCAGCGTGACCTCTGACCTAATGAAACAGTCTGCGAAATTGGCGCGGCAATATGGCGTGCATCTGCACACACATCTGGCCGAGACCGAAGACGAAGAACAATTCTGTATGCAAATGTTCGGTCATCGTCCGGTCGGCTACATGCAGGAAGTGGAGTGGGTGGGGGATGACGTCTGGTTCGCCCATGCGGTGTGGGTCAACGACGAAGAAATCAAGGTGTTTGCCAAACACAACTGCGGCGTGGCACATTGTCCTACCTCGAATATGCGGCTGGCTTCCGGCATTGCGCCGATCAAGGAATACCGCGCGGCGGGCGTCAACGTGGGTTTGGGCGTGGACGGCTCCGCTTCCAACGACGGTTCGCATCTCCTTGCAGAAGTGAGAAATGCGATGCTGGTTTCGCGCGTCAAAGAGGGACTGACGGGCTATTCCCTTTCCAACGACCCGAATAGAAAATTAATGACCGCGCGCGAGGCGTTGTATCTCGGGACGCGCGGCGGAGCGGCTGTTTTAGGCCGCACCGATATCGGTTCGCTTGAAGTTGGCAAATGCGCTGACTTCTTTGCCGTCCGACTTAATCAACTTGGTTTTGCCGGCATGCACGACCCCGTCTCTGCGGTTGTGTTCGGTCAACCTGTGCGCGTGGATTACACGGTTGTGAACGGAAAGTTTGTGGTCCGGGAAGGCCAACTCGCTACTGTGGATGAAGGCAGGTTGATCGAACGACACAACAAGGCGGCCAAGCGTCTGCTGGCTGGATAGAGGTTTTGATATGGAACTCGTCATCAATCTACTGATCATGCTTGCGCGCGGAATCCCCGGCGTGGTTGTCGGCGGTATCGCGTTGATCCTGATGATCCTGGCTCTGGTCCGCAAAGATGCGAGCCTGATGTTGATCGCGGCGCTGTTTGCGGTGCCAGCCACGTATGTATTCGGGGCATGGGCAGGCTTCCTGCTGATCATCCGCCTGCTGCCGCTGTTTTTGGTGGCATCCGCTTTTTTCATCAGCCGCGATGAGCCGATCTTCGCATGGATCTTCCCAGTGCCCGTGCTGGCATTCCTGATATATTACCTAGTGCGGTTGGTGGCAGGCGGATTCGTCGGGGTGTAGTTGACATAATGGTTCGCCCAGCCTGCTCTATCAAGTTTCCTGATGTCGTTCAACGGAGATATTTATGACCCCCTCTACAAAACTGACCACTGCTCTCGTCGATGTTGCCATGGGACGTGCTCATGCCGATCTTGTCATCCGCGGCGGACGATGGGTGAGTGTGCAATCGGGTGAGATCATCCCCAATATGGATGTGGCTATTGTGCAAGGTCACATCGCCTACGTTGGGCGGGATGCGAGTCACACCATTGGCAAGAAGACCAAGGTGATCGAGGCGAAGGGCAAGTATCTCGTGCCGGGTCTGCTTGATGCGCACATGCATGTGGAGTCGGGCATGGTGACGGTGACGGAATTCGTCCGTGCGGTGGCCGTGCGCGGCACGACCGGCATGTTCATCGATCCGCATGAGATCGCGAATGTCTTTGGTCTCAAGGGCGTCAAGTTGATGATGGACGAGGCGCAGAAACAGCCGATCCATGTGTGGGTGCAGATGCCTTCGTGCGTGCCATCTGCACCAGGGTTGGAGACTCCCGGCGCTTCCATCGGACCGAAGGAAGTTGCCGAGGCGATGACATGGAAAGGCATCATCGGCTTGGGTGAAATGATGAACTTCCCCGGCGTGTTCATGAGCGATAAAAAGATGCTGGATGAAATGTCCGCGACGCATGCAGCAGGTAAGGTGATCGGCGGGCATTACGCTTCGCCTGATCTGGGTCTGCCATTCCACGGTTATGTGGCGGGCGGCGCAGAAGATGACCACGAAGGCACGCGCGTAGAGGATGCCATTGCGAGAGTCCGCCAGGGGATGAAGGCGATGTTGCGCTACGGTTCGGCTTGGTTCGATGTGGCTGCGCAGGTCAAAGCGATCACCGAAAAGAAACTGGACTCGCGCCGCTTCATCCTGTGTACCGATGATTCACATGCTGAGACGTTGACTCAAGAAGGACACATGGACCGCGTCCTGCGGCATGCCATCAGTGAAGGGTTGAACCCGATGACGGCGATCCAGATGATGACGATCAACACGGCTGAACATTTCGGTGTGAGCAAAGAGATGGGCATGATCGCTCCGGGTCGTTGGGCAGATGTAGTGCTGGTCGATGACCTGATGAACTTCAAAGCTGAGATGGTCATCGCCAAGGGACAGGTCATTGCGGAGAACGGCGACTGGCAGGTGAAACTGCCGGTGGTGAAATATCCCAAGTGGGCGACCAACTCTATTCATATGAAGAGAAAACTCACGGCTAGTGACTTCGCCTTGAAGACGCGCGCCGCTGACGGGTCTGAGGTGGAGGCGCATGTCATCGGCGTGATCGAGAATCAGGCACCGACGCGTCATCTCAAACTGAAGGTCAAGGTTGAAAATGGCGAAGTCAAAGCCGATATCAAACGCGACATTGCCAAGATCGCGCTGGTGGAACGTCACCGCGCAACCGGGCAAGTGGTGGTTGGTCTGGTGAAAGGCTTCGAGTTCACGCGCAAATGTGCCATCGGTTCGACGGTGGCGCATGACAGCCATCACATGATCGTGGTCGGCACAGACGATGAGAGCATGGCAATCGCCGCCAATGAACTGGCAAAATGCGGCGGCGGTCAGATCGTGGTGATGGACGGCAAGGTGGTGGGGCTGGTGGAATTCCCCATCGCGGGTTTGATGTCCAACGAGCGGGCCGACATTGTGGCGAAGAAAGCCGGAACCGTGCTGGAAGGTTTTAAGATGTGCGGCAGTGAATTGAACAACCCGAATATGCAGTTGAGTTTGATGGCATTAGTGGTCATCCCCGAACTACGAATTTCCGATAAGGGTCTTGTTGACGTAACCCAATTCGATTTCATTCCGGTCTTGGAAGATTAAACGACGCCGCAGAGATACCAAGCGCTGAGTAGCCTTTGTATCTCCACGGCAAAGAGAGTGGACATGGCTAATTTCCCATTTCAACGATTGCAGGCAGACCTTGCCGCGCTGATCAACAAAACGCCTGCGGGTCAACGGTTGCCCTCAGAACCAGACCTCGCCAAGCAGTTGGGCGTTTCACGCGCCACTCTGCGTGAAGCGATGCGTTCTTTCGAAACGCAGGGGCTGATCCGCCGCCGACAAGGCTCAGGCACATTCGTGGTCGGTAAGGTGCAGGCGCTCGACAGCGGCTTGGAAGTGCTGGAGAGTCTGGAGACCATCGCCAAACGCATGGGACTGGAAGTCTCGGTCAGCGATCTGAACGTGGAGATCGTCTCTGCGGATGAAGAACTCGCCTCATCACTGAACGTCACCGCCGACGCGAAGCTGACGCGTGTGCGCCGCGTCATTCGAGCAGAGGGACGACCGGTCGCATATTTGGTGGACGTCCTGCCGGAGGATGTGTTGCAACCGAAAGACCTGCCGTCCGATTTCAACGGCTCGGTGCTGGACTTTTTGCTCCACCGCGGCGACGCCTTAACCTCATCCCGGGCCAATGTCAGCGCAATCGGCGCCCCTGCGGATGTCGCCAAGCCGATGGAGATCCAACGCGGCGATGTGCTGCTGCACTTCAACGCGCAACTCTTTGATGCAAATGGCAAGGCGGTGGATACCTCGTTTAGTTATTTCATTCCCGGATATTTCCACTTCCATATTGTGCGGCGGGTGGGCGGAAGTTAACCATCAAAAATACAGACAGGTTGAAAACCTGCTCAGTGGCAAACCAAGGAGAAACAAATGACAGATAAAGTTCAAGAAATACAAAAACGTGTGGAAGCTGCGCGCGAAGACATCATCAAATTCATGCGTGATATTGTCGCCATCCCTTCGATGGATTCGCAGATCGGGGAAGTGGGGAAGCGCATCCAGGAAGAGATGAAGAAGCTCGGCTATGACGAGATCCGCTACGACAAGATGGGCAATACCATTGGTCGCATCGGCAACGGCAAGAAGGTCATCGTCTTTGACTCGCACATCGACACGGTCGGCATCGGTGACCCGGCTTCGTGGCAGTGGGACCCATTTGTTGGCAAGGTCGAGAATGGCGTCCTATATGCGCGCGGCGCATGCGATGAAAAGAACAGCACTCCCGGCATGATCTATGGTCTCGCCATTGCGCGTGACCTCGGTCTGCTTGAGGGTTGGACGGCATACTACTTCGGCAACATGGAAGAATGGTGCGACGGCATCGCTCCCAACACCTTCGTGGAAGTAGACCCAAAGATCAAACCGGACTTCGTTGTCATCGGCGAACCGACCAAGATGCTGGTCTATCGCGGACATAAAGGACGCCTCGAGATGAAGGTGACCGCCAAGGGCAAATCGGCTCATGCGGCATCCAACCATCTCGGCGACAATGCCATTTACAAGTTATTGCCCATCATTGCAGGCATCCGCGATCTGGAGCCCAAACTGGGGGATCATGAATTTCTCGGTCATGGCAAGATTACGGTCAGTGACATGCACGTCAAGACACCGTCCATCAATGCGGTGCCGGATGAAGCTGTCATTTACATTGACCGTCGCATGACTTTCGGCGAGACGAAGGAACAGGTCAAGAAGCAGGTGGAAGATCTGATCCCGGCTGAATTCAAAGATACGGTCAAGTTGGAAGAATTGTTCTACGATGAACCTTCCTACACGGGTTTTGTCTTCCCGGTCGATAAATACTTCCCGGCATGGGCGTACGAGGAAAACCATCCGCTGGTACAAGCCGGACAGGAAGCGCGTCAACTCATCGGTCTGCCTGAGGCGAAACCCGGCAAGTGGAACTTCTCTACGAACGGAATCTATTGGGCGGGCAAGGCGGGTATTCCTTCCATCGGATTCGGTCCTGGTGATGAAGAGACCGCACACACGGTCAATGATTCAGTTTCCCTTGAGGACATGGTCAAGGCGACGGAGTTTTACGCGGTCTTACCGAGCCTCATCAAATAGAAATTACTGCCATGAAAATCTTAGAGGTACGGCGTCATTCCATCCGTGATATGGGTGGCGACCATTTGAATCAAACAGGAGTTGAGTTGGCCCGCAAAGTTGGAGAGGGACTTGGTCCGTTCCACTTTGTGGCGACGTCCACCTTGCCGCGTGCGTTTGAAACCGCCATTGCGATGGGCTTTGCCGTCCATGAGCAGAATGAGCTGATGAATACCTACGGCGGCAAGGTCGAGCGTGAGGCGCCCTGGCCCATGCCGTACCATCATTATGCTTTGATCGTCAAACAGGATGGTGCGGCGGCGCAGTACGCTTATCAACTTGTCGATTATTACACCGCCATCCTTGAGCGCCTGCCAAACGAAGGCTCGGCACTGGTGGTCAATCATGGCGGCGTCGTGGAATTGGGAATCGTGGCGTGCCTGCCCGATACGGATTTCCTGCCCTGGGGAGATTCCGTGGATTACTGTGAAGGTGCGCGTCTTTTCTGGGACGACGGCAGATTCGTGAACGGTGAAGTGCTGCGCCTCCCGAACTAAAGCAAGACTGTTGAACGTTGCAATCATCAACAAAAGAAGACTAAAGATAAAACAAGGAGATTAAGTTATGCAAACAAATTTTCGCGGTCGTGATTTCATCGGCGACCTCGACTTCACAAAAGAGGAAGTCGAAACCGTCTTAGAAGTTGCCTGGGACCTGAAACGTAAACGCGCGCTGGGTGAACCGCATCCCTACCTGCGCGACAAAGTACTGGCGATGCTGTTTTTCTTCTCGTCCACCCGCACCCGCGGATCGTTCGAGGCGGGCATGGCCCAGCTTGGCGGACATGGTGCATTCATCGACAGCAACACCACCCAGATCTCACACGGTGATACCCCGGTTGAGATCGGTGAAATCTTTGGACGTTATTTCGACGGCATTGCCATCCGTCACTGCGATTATGGCGATGGCAACGCTTACTTGAACGCGGTGGCCAAGTCCAGCCGCGCGCCCGTCCTCAACATGCAATGTGACGTGTACCATCCCTTCCAATGTCTGGCTGACTTGATGACCATCATGGAAAAGAAGGGACGCGACCTGCGCAAGAAGAAGATCGTCGTGTCGTGGGCGTATGCAGCTTCCTACCTCAAGCCGATCTCTGTGCCGCAATCGCTCATCCTACAGATGCCGCGCTTCGGCATGGACGTGACGCTGGCCTATCCGCCCGAATTCCCGCTCATGCCCGATATCGTCGAGCAGGCCAAGGAACAAGCCAAGATCGCCGGAACCAGCTTCGAGATCATCGACAGCAAGGACGGTATGAAGGAAGCCTGCAAGGATGCAGATGTCATCTACGCCAAGTCCTGGGGTCCGCTGCTCACCACCACCGACAAAGTCGAAGGCAAACGCCTGCAAGATATGTACAAAGACTGGATCATGGACGATGACAAACTCAAAGCCGCGAAGCAGGATGCGATCTACATGCACCCGCTTCCCGCTGACCGTGACATCGAAGTGACTAGCAGCGTGCTCGACGGTCCGAACTCTGTCGTGTTCGATGAAGCCGAAAACCGCCTGCACGCGCAGAAGGCGGTCATGGCGTTGACGATGTCGTAAATCAATTCGCAGGGGCGAGATAACCTCGCCCCTGCACAACGATTTAAGGAGATCTTATACATGACCAACAAACTCGCTGTGATCGCCATCGGCGGCAACTCGCTGATCGTGGACGAAAAGAACGTGACGGTGGAAAGCCAATATCGGGCTGCCAAACAAACCGCCCTGCACATCGCGGACATGATCGAACAAGGCTGGGAAGTCGCCATCGGACACGGGAATGGGCCGCAAGTTGGCTTCATCCTGCGCCGTTCGGAGATCGCCGCCCGTGTGGAAGGCATGCACGAAGTCCCCTTGGATGTCTGCGGCGCAGATAGTCAGGGCGCCATCGGTTATGCCCTGCAACAAAACTTGCAGAACATCCTTTATCAACGCGGAATTAAGAAAAAGGTGGTGACCGTCATCACTCAAACCCTGGTGGACAGGAACGACCCCGCCTTTTCGCATCCGACCAAACCCATCGGCGGATTCATGTCTAAGGAAGAAGCGGAGCGCCGTCAGCGTGAACAAGGCTGGAGCGTGGTGGAAGATGCCGGTCGAGGTTGGAGGCGTGTGGTCGCTTCTCCACTCCCGAAAGAGATCGTCGAACTGGAAACGGTTCAAACCATTCTGGAACGCGGTATCGTGACCATTACCGTGGGCGGCGGCGGGATTCCCGTTGTCGACCCTGGCGATGGCAACTACGAGGGCATCGCCGCTGTGATCGACAAGGATTATGCGTCGTCGCTACTGGCGCGTGAAATCAACGCGGACTTGTTCGTCATCTCTACGGCGGTGGAAAAAGTGGCTATCAATTTTGGAAAGCCGGAACAGAAATGGCTTGATAAAATGACACTTGCCGAAGCCAAAGCCTATCTTGCCGAAGGCACACACTTTGCCAAAGGGTCGATGGCTCCGAAGATCCAGGCGATTGTCTGGTATTTGGAAGCCATGCCGAACGGCAAAGCCCTGATTACCAACCCCGAAAATATCGGGCGCGCCTTGAAAGGTGAGACGGGAACCTGGATCGTTCCGTAACCGATGAAAAGATACACTGACCGTTTGAACTCCATCACGTTTACACCGCGCAGTACGGTCTGGTTCTTGCTGTTCATGGCCGCGCTGACCTATGGGCTTTTCTTCTGGCAGCGCGGCTTCTATTGGGACGAGTTCCCCTGGGCGTGGATCTACTTCCGCCTCGGGCCGGACATGCTGGAGAAGACCTTCACCACCAGCCGTCCATTCTGGGGGATGATCTACCAACTGACATTACCGCTTATCGGTCCCAACCCGTGGATCTGGCAATTGCTTGCCATTCTCTTGCGTTGGCTTACGGCTGTGCTGCTTTGGAAGATCCTGCGCGCATTGTATCCTTCGCATCCCAAGCCCGCCTTGTGGGCGAGTTTGTTCTTCCTCGTCTACCCCGGTATGGGACAGCAATTCATCGCCCTGATGTACAGTCATTTCTATATTGTGCTTTCGGCATATTTGTTGTCTTTGTACTTGTCGATCCGTGCGGTGCAGGATGAACGCCACCGCTGGTTGTACTTTGGGCTTTCCTATGTTCTGGCAGCGGTCAACTTGCTGACGATGGAGTATTTTTACTTCCTCGAATTTGCACGTGCGTTCATCTTTTGGCAGATGCTCCCAGGCACATGGAAGGAACGCATCCGAAAGGCAGTGTTGTATTTCCTGCCATACTTCCTGTTCTTCATCGGTGTGACTGTCTGGCGCATGTTCTTCTTCCAACATCAGAACGCCAGCTACCCGTATGTCTTGCTGGATATTTTCAAGGAAGACATGTCTACGGGTGTGTTGTACTTCATGAATCAGGTGCTGCTGAGTTTCATGCGGACAGTGTTCGAGGCGTGGATTCTGCCCTTCCTGCAAATCGGTTTGACCGGTTTCGGTCCGCTCACACTGACGTTGATGCTGGTCCTGTTATTGGCGAGCATCCTGCTCGTGGGAGCGTATCTGTTCGCCTTCAAGACCGGTTACTCCGAAGATCGCGAATTTGCCAATCAGGCCGGTTGGCTCGGGCTAATTCTTTGGGGACTCTCAGGCGGGTCGGTTTGGGTGATCGGCATCATCCCACAGTTCAATTTTTCGATTGACCGCTTCATGCTGCCGTTTATGCTGGGAGCGAGTCTCTTGTTGGCTTGTCTGATCTCGCTTATCAACGTCCGCTGGATACAGGTGACATTGGTGGCGTTGCTGGTTGGGTTTGCCGGCAGTCGTCACTTCCAACTGGACGAAGCCTATCGCAGTGACTGGGTCACTCAGCAAAAGCTCTTCACGCAGATGACTGAACGCATCCCCGAACTGGAAAAGGGGACTATTTTGCTCGCGAACGACTTCCCGGTAACCTATTATTCTGACAACTCACTGACGGGTCCGTTGAATTGGATTTACAGTCCACCAGGTGAGATGAATGTGATCTTATACTTCGCCTCTTTCCGGGTGGGGAAGACGTTACCGAGCGTCGAGCCGGGACAACCCCATGAGTTATACTACATCGGTCCGACGTTCCATGGCAATACCAATAACCTGCTCGTTGTGAATTTCGAGCCGCCGGGTTGCTTCCGTGTGATCGACCCGGAGATCGAATCGGAAAACCGACTGTTGGCGCCTGCTGTGCGCGATGTGGTGAGCTATTCCAATCCGGATGTGATCCTCTTTGAGAAACAGGGACAACTCCCCGGTCCATTATATGGAAGCGAGCCAGAACGCGATTGGTGTTACTACTTTGAACAGGCGGATCTGGCCCGTCAGCAAGAGGACTGGGAAACTGTCACCCATTTGGGCGATGTGGCCTTCTCGTTGAACGATTATCCTAACGACCCACTGGAGCGGTTCGTGTTCATCGAGGGGTATGCCCACACTGGTGACTGGAAAAAAGCGGTAGAATTATCGAATACTTCTTATAAAATATCGAAGGCATTTGTGGGACCCATGCTTTGTAAATTGTGGGACCGAATCGAGCGCGAGACGCCTGTCAGCCCCGAGCAAGTCTCGGCGGTGACTGCGGCTCGCAGTGATTATGAGTGCTCGCCTTAGAAATTCGCGTTGTTACTTTCTTCACAAAACCAGCGGTTTTAGTAAAATGGTGTAGACAACTGAAAGGAGGCTCAACCTCAACGTGACCCAATCAGTATTGTCCAAACTATCAATTTTCATAAGGAGAAGAAGTATGCAAAAGAATTTCGCACGCCTCACCGCCATGCTCGGACTGGCCCTCTTGTTAGTGCTGGTCGCTTGTGGCGGACCCGCTCCCACCGAAGCCCCATCTTCGGGCGGCGGCGGATCATCCACCGACTCGGGCGAAGCTGCCACCGAAGAAGTCCCTACCGTTGAAGTGCCCTCTGGTGGCTCTTCTGATGAGGAGTTTGTTTTTGGTATGCTGCTCGTCGGTCCGTACAATGACAACGGCTGGAGCCAGGCGCACTACGAAGCGGGTCTGTATCTCGAGGAAAAACTCAACGCCAAGATGGTTTACCTCGACAAGGTCAACCCTGCTGACCGCCCCGGCACCACCCCCGACCAGCTCGCTGAAGAACTGGTTGCGCAGGGTGCCAAGCTGGTCATCTTCAACTCAGATGACATGAAGGATGCCTCCACCACCTTCGCCAAGAACAACCCCGACGTTTACGTCATCATGGCATCTGGTGATCAGGTATGGCCGGATGGCAAAGCCTACGAAGAAATCCCCAACCTCATGAACATCATGGGACGTATGGAATACGGCAAGATGATGGCTGGCTGTGCCGCTGCTCTCGCTTCTGAGACCGGCAAGATCGGTTATCTTGGACCGTTGATCAACGACGAAACCCGCCGCTTGGCCGCCTCTGCCTACCTCGGAGCGAAGTACTGCTACGAGAGCGCTGGCAACGACCCGGCTGAGTTGGAGTTCAAGGTCACCTGGATCGGCTTCTGGTTCAACATCCCCGGTGTGACACTCGACCCGGTGCAGGTCTCCAATGACTTCTACACCACCGATTACGATGTTGTCATCTCCGGTATCGACAACCCGGTCAACCTCGGCGAAGCTGCCAAGCTCAAAGCCGAAGGCAAGAACGTCGCCGGCGTCGCGTATGATTATGTCGCCGCTTGTGATGCGGCTCCCGATGTCTGTTTGGGCGTTCCGTACTTCAACTGGGGTCCTGAATACCTCAAGGCAATTTCCTCCGCCATCGACGGTTCGTGGGAATCCCAGTTCATCTGGGTTGGACCAGACTGGTCTGACCTTAACAACCTCGACACCTCCTCCATCGGCTTTGAGAAGGGTCCCGCACTGAGCGAAGAAGATGCCGCCGTGTTGGATGCGTTCATTACCGAGCTGGCTGGCGGTTTGAACCTGTGGACGGGTCCCATCAACCTGCAAGATGGCAGCGCCTATCTCGCCGATG
>JAHDWC010000068.1 GCA_023382575.1 Anaerolineales bacterium | reverse complement strand
GGATGTTGCGATAGTCCGCGCCGCGCCAGGCGTAGATCGATTGATCGGGATCGCCTACGCAGAAAATATTGTTGTGATGCGAAGCAAGGTGTTTCACCAAGGCATACTGCGCGAGGTTGGTGTCTTGGAACTCGTCCACAAGCACATGCCGAAAACGCTGGGCATATTTTTCGCGCACGGTTGGATTATTTTCCAATAACTGAGTTGCATAAACCAAAATATCATCAAAGTCCACGGCGTTGCTGGCAACGAGTCGCTTCTGATATTCAGTGTAGACGCGCTTCACCACTTCGTCGCGGTAGGTGTTGATGGGGTAATCATCGGGCAGGATCAACTCATTCTTGGCGCGCGAGATCGAAGCATGCACGCTGTTGGCGCGATACAACTTCTCATTCAGATTCAACTCGCGAATGATGGACTTGACCAAACTCTGCTGGTCGTCGGCGTCGAAAATGACGAAGTTCTGCGCCACAGGTAGGTGCTCGGCTTCGCGCCGCAAAATCCGCGCACAGATGGAGTGGAAGGTTCCAAGCATCATGCCTTCGGTTGCCTGCTCATTCAAAATGGATTTGACGCGCTCGTCCATTTCTTTGGCGGCTTTATTGGTGAAGGTGACGGCAAGAATCTGCCACGGGCGGATGCCTTCGTGGGCGATGAGGTAAGCAATGCGCTGCGTCAGTACGCGCGTCTTTCCGGACCCAGGACCTGCCACGACCATGACGGGTCCATCCGCCGCTGTAACTGCGCTGCGCTGCTGTGGGTTGAGTTTGTTGATGAAATCTAAATTCATGGTGCGGACATTATATATTACCCGTGGGTATAAATGGTAAGGCGAGGACTATTGTCCTCGCCTTGAAAAGTAGATTTTATGCAGGGTAGGGGCGACCCTCCCTGATTAAGCAAAGTATCTTGATGAGTCTGACGGGTCGCCCTTACGCCTTCAGTTCGGATGTGCAATTTGGGCAACGGGTGGCTTTAATGGAAATCGTAGTAAAGCAGTGCGGACATTCCTTGGTGGTCGGGTCGGCGGGGGGAGGAGCTTTCTTCATATTGTTGGCAGCTTTGACGATGAGGAAGATGACGAAGGCGATGATGAGAAAGTCCACGACGGTTTGAAGGAAAAGTCCCCACATGATGGTGGCACTGCCAACCGTGACGGAAAGCTCGCTGAAATTAACTCCGCCCATGAGCAAGCCAACCAACGGCATGAGGATGTCATTAACCAGTGAGCCAACGATCTTGCCGAACGCGCCGCCAATGATGACACCGACTGCGAGATCGAGCACGTTGCCGCGCATGACAAATTCCTTGAATTCTTTGAACATGATGAATTCTCCTTTTTGATTCAATGGATGATATTTAACATTCTAGGATGTGCGAGAGTGTTTGTCAACGATGGATTTGGAATGAATGTTTTCAGCGGCGCGCTGCTCCATGGGCTGAACCCACCTAAGAGTTAGATGAGAAGCGCGAAAAAATGTCACTAGTTTGTAACAAGAGTTTTGTTAGTCTTGTCATTGAGGCTTTTGAAAACAATACTATGGAAGGGTTTTCAATAGTCCTCTGGTGCTGTTTTTATTCTCCAAGGTGACTATACATCTCAATTCTCAGTTGCCCCCGTTGACGTGACTAAAGAATTAGGTATAATTTATGTGCTTCTTTTTCGGTTCGTAAAGTAGCTTTACATATTAATAAAATGAAGGAGGTGGTACAACAGGATAACTAAAATGTGTGTACGTTTTGTTGTGTCCGTAAACCAATCCCTTTAAATTTTCTTCTTGGAGGAGAAAACACATGTTACGAAACCGATTGTCTGCCCTGCTGGCTTTGCTGGTGATTGCCAGTATGGTGCTTGCAGCGTGCGGTGGTACACCCACTGATGCCCCTGCGGTTGATGAAACTGAGGCTCCTGTTGAAGCCACAGAAGAGGCCACTGAGGCCCCTACTGAAGAACCCACCCCCGAACCCACAACTCGCCACGGCGGTTGGTTGGATGAAGTGGTTGTCTCGGTTGTTTCAGCCGACGCTGCTGTGACCCAGATTCAGGCTGGCGCGATCGATATCTACGCCTCTGGTCTGTCTTCTGCAGATCTGCCCAGCATCGAAGAAGCTGGTTTGCAGTATTCTTCGCAGAATGGTCTCTTCTACGAATTGACCTACAACCCCTCCGGCTCCCCGGTCTTCGATGGAACCGGCAAGTTGAATCCCTTCTCGAGCAATAAAGTCCGTGAGGCGATGAACTGGTTGATCGACCGTGAATATATCAACCAGGAAGTGTATGCCGGCGGCGCGTTGCAAAAGTTCTTCCCCATCACCACCCAATTCCCAGATTATGCTGATCTTGCTGATGTCGTGCGCCAGTACGAGTCCAAGTATGCTTACAATCCCGAATTGGCGGATGAGGCCATCAGCGCTGAAATGGAAGCCATGGGCGCGACCAAGAATGCGGATGGCAAATGGGAATTCAACGGCGAACCTGTCGTCGTGATCCTCTTGATCCGTTCTGACAGCGATGGCACCCGCGTACCGATCGGTGACTATGTTGCCAACCAGCTCGAGAGCATTGGCTTCACCACTGACCGCCAGTACAAGACCTCTTCCGAAGCCTCCCCCCTGTGGGTGAGCGGCAACCCGGCTGATGGTCTGTGGCACATCTACACCGGCGCGTGGAGCGCGACCATTATCGACCGCGATCAGGGCGATAACTTCCAGTTCTACTCCACCCCCGCCAGCGCCTACTCCTTCTCCCCGTTGTGGCAGGCGTACAACATCAGCGAAGAATTCCAGTCTGTTGCTGATGATCTGGCGTTCAACCGCTACTCCAGCCTCGAAGAACGCCGCGCTGCGTTTGAAAAGGCCATTGAGTTTGAATTTGAATATTCCTTCCGCACCTGGTTGATCGACGGTAAGAACTTTGCTCCGTATCGCGACGGCGTCCATGTCACCTATGACTTGGCTGCTGGTGTCGATGGTGCTCAGATCGCTTCCTACACCCTGCGTCTTGCTGACCAGGAAGGTGGCTCTCTCAAGTGGGGTCAGCCTGACTTGTTCGTTGATCCGTGGAACCCGATTGCCGGCTCCAACTGGGCGTTTGATGCTTCCCTCCAACGCTTCACCCAGAGCCATGGCATGATCTACGATCCGCACACCGGTCTCACCTGGCCTCATCGCATCGAAAGCGCTGAAGTCACGGTTGTGGAAGGTCTGCCGGTTGGTGTGACCCACGACTGGGTTACCCTCAACTTTGCTCCTGAAATTACCGTTCCGGAAGATGCGTTTGTTGACTGGGATGCCACCAATGGCGCCTTCATCACCGCCGCTGAGAAATTCCCCGATGGCACCACCGCTCAATCCAAGAGCGTTGTGACCTACCCGGCTGACCTGTTCGACACCGTCAAGTGGCACGATGGCAGTTCCTTCTCCATCGCTGACATCGTCATGGTTATGGTCATGACCTTCGATCCTGGTACCGAAGGCAGCGCCATCTATGATGAATCGCAGGCTGGTACCCTCGAATCCTTCAAGTCCGTCTTCAAGGGCTTCAAGGTCGTCTCCACCGATCCAGTTGTGATCGAATACTACTCCGATGGTTTCTCGCTTGATGCGGAAATCAACGTCACCACCCTGTGGCCTGCTTACACCTACGGTGAAGCCCCGTGGCACACCCTGGCGATCGGTAACCTCGCCGACGCTGCTGGTGAACTGGCGTACTCCGCCGACAAAGCTGATGCCAATGAGATCGAATGGCTGAGCTTCATCGGTGGTCCTTCCCTCGAGATCCTCAAGGCGAAACTCGACCAGGCTGCTGCTGAATCCTACATTCCGTACCCCAACGCTCTCGGCGAATACATCACAGCTGATGAAGCTGCTGCTCGTTACGCCAACCTTGCGGCTTGGTACGAAGATCATGGACACTTCTGGGTTGGTACTGGTGGTTACTACCTCGATCAGGTCTTCCTGACCGAAAAGACCGCCACCCTCAAGAATTTCGCGGACTTCCCCGATCTCTCCGACCGCTGGGCGCGCTTTGGCGAACCCAAGGTTGCTGATGTCGAAATCGATGGCGCCGGACAGGTGACCATTGGTGACGAAGCGACCTTCGATGTCTTCGTGACCTTCGGCGGCGAGGCCTATCCTGCCGACGAAATCAAGCAGGTCAAGTACTTGCTCTACGATGCGACCGGCGCTGTTGTGACCGTTGGTGAAGCGACCGCCGCAGGCGATGGCCAGTACACCGTGGTCATCCCGGCTGATGTGACCACCAACCTCGAAGCTGGCGCGAACAAGATCGAAGTCGCAGTGGTGCCGTTCCCGGTTGCCATTCCGACCTTCCAGTCCTTCGAGTTCGTCACGGCTCCATAAGCCTGATTTCGCTCAATACCCAATGGGGCAAGGGCATTCGCCCTTGCCCCTCTTCTAACTATGTGAGGTGCGTATGACGACCGTAACTGAAGCGCAGAATCAGCCGATCATCAAAAAGAACACCACAAGTACAGTAATGCGCGTGGTGCAATATTCCGCCATCCGGTTGATCACTTTGTTTGTGACCATCGTGATCGGTATCTACCTGACGATCATGATTGCCAACATGGGTGGTTATGTGGATGAAATTATGCGCAGCGAGATTCGCGAACGCGTCACCATGCAGGTGGTGATGAATCCAGCCAACAAGACATTGGCCCCGGATGCGCGTAATAAACTGGTGCTGGATGAGATCGCGCAGGAAGAGAAGCGCATGGGGTTGGATCAACCCATGGCGTTGCGTACCTTCCGGTATCTATCCAATGCTCTCGTGCTCGACCTGGGACGCGCCATCAATATGACCAGTGACAGCGGCTCCAAAACCGTCCGCCTGATCATTCTGGAACGCCTACCTTCAACATTATTGCTCATGGGGACATCAAACCTCTTCCTATTCTTCTTCGGGATATTCTTCGCACTGACCCTTTCCAGAAACTATGGCAGTTTCTGGGATAAATTAGTGGTTGCTTTGTCGCCCACTTCTGCCGTTCCACCCTGGTTCTATGGGATCTTCCTCATTCTGATCTTCGCCGCCGTCTTGAAGGTCCTTCCCTTTGGCGGCATGGTGGATGCTCCTCCACCGACCAATCGTTTCGAATATTCATTAAGTGTTCTGAAACACTTAATTTTGCCCGGCTCCTCTCTCGTGCTGGCAGCGTTCTTCCTGAGCATTTTCAACTGGCGCACCTTCTTCCTTATCTATTCCAGTGAAGATTATGTGGATATGGCCAAAGCCAAAGGACTTGCCGCCCGCGACATCGAACGCAGCTACATCCTGCGCCCCACTCTTCCCACCATCATTACAAACTTCGCCCTCCTGTTGATCGGCTTATGGACAGGCGCAATCATCACAGAAACCGTTTTCCTCTGGCCCGGCTTGGGACGCACGATCTTCCGCGCCATCGGCTTGTATGACACGCCAGTGATCGTAGGAACAACCATCATCTATGCTTATTTGCTTGCCATTACAGTCTTCCTGCTGGACTTTGTCTATGCCCTCGTTGACCCGCGGGTTAAAATCGGCGGCAATAACTAGGAAACGATCATGAATTCATTCAAAAGAAACCTTCAGGAAATTCTCAAATACCCGTCGGCAATTGCCGGCTCCCTGATCATTCTGCTTTTGGTCATCGTCGCCGGCATCGTGCTGGCAACCATCCCGTATTCCGAAGCGATCCGGTTATGGCGCGGCGGCGAGGAAGTCTGGTATGCCAATCCGCAGTACGCTCCACCTGCATGGATCAATTACTTCCGCAAGGAAAAGCTGCCGGTCTCCTTCTCTCTGGATAGCCTTGAAACCGATGGGGAAAAAATTGTGACGACATTCGAAGATGTCGATGGCACCACCTCCAGAACCAACATCACCTATACCTTTGATTTTCAAGCCGATGTGGTCCCGCAGGAAATGTCGCTTTATTTTGACGCGGTTTACGTGTCGAAACAACCTTTTGTTTCGATCAAGTGGATCACACCGGATGGACGCGAACTTCGCGTGGGCGATTTCGGCGTGGATAAACGCATGACCTATCGCCTCTCTCAAGACGAGAAGTTGAAGCGCCGTTTGGGCGGAGTCGTCCCGATGGTGGGTCTGTTCGCCGATCCCAATTCTGAAACCGGGGTTCCTCTGAAGGGAACCTATCAACTGGTGCTTGAAAGCGTCTCTTTTGAAAAAGACTCATCCATTCACGCTGAATTTGTATTCTTCGGACAGGTGTTTGGCTTGGCGGGCACAGATCACCTCCGCCGCGACCTGACTCTTCCGCTTCTGTATGGTGTTCCAATTGCTCTCGCATTTGGTTTGCTGGCAGCGCTTGGGACTTCCGTCCTGACCATGATCATCGCCGCGATTGGCGCTTGGTATGGCGGCTGGGTGGACGAGTTGATTCAGCGCATCACTGAAGTCAATCTGGTATTGCCTTTCCTGTCCATTCTCATCATGGTCGGAACGTTCTACTCCCGCAGTATTTGGACGATCCTGGGTGTTACCGTTTTGTTGAGCATTTTCACGGGCGGTATCAAGGGATTCCGCGCCATCTTCCTGCAAGTCAAGGAATCGGCGTATATTGAAGCGGCGCGTGCCTACGGCTCCAGCGATATTCGCGTGATCTTCAAATACCTCATCCCACGCATGATCCCGCTGTTGATCCCCGGATTGGTCTCCTCGGTTCCAGCGTTCGTGTTCCTTGAAGCTTCGCTTGCCATCCTCGGTTTGGGTGACCCCGTCCTGCCAACTTGGGGTAAGATTATCAATGACGCCCAGACCAATGCCGCTTTGTACAAGGGTTTGTATTACTGGGTGCTCGAACCGGCTGTTCTGCTGATGATCACCGGTTTGGGTTTTGCCATGCTCGGCTTTGCGTTGGACCGAATTTTCAATCCCCGTTTGCGAGGTATATAGTTTATGTCGAAGGACACATTGTTACGCGTCGAAGACCTGGTCCTCCATTTTAAAACTCAGAAGGGGAGCGTCCGCGCAGTTGACGGCGTTTTCTTTGACCTGGCTCATAAGGAAGCCGTGGTCATTCTTGGTGAATCTGGATGCGGTAAAAGTTCTCTGGCAAAGGCCATCCTGCGCCTCCTGCCTCGCAATATCGATAAATACTCCGGCAAGATCTATCTTGAAGGCGACGAAACCATGGCGATGGACGACGAGAACTATCGTCAGAATGTCCGTTGGGTACGCATGTCCCTCGTCCCTCAAGCGGCGATGAATTCTCTCAATCCGGTGCTCAAAGTGGGCGATCAAGTTGCCGAGCCGATGATCATCCATCATGGTGTCAAAAAAGAAGAGGCGCTCATCCAGGCTGCGAAAATGTTCCAGCATGTCGGCGTGCCTGTGGACTTCCTCGACCGTTATGCGTTCGAGTTGAGCGGCGGTATGAGGCAGCGCGTAGCCATTGCCATGTCTTTGGTCACTGCGCCTGCTCTGGTCATCTTGGATGAGCCGACTTCTGCCCTTGATGTGTTGACCCAGGCGAATATCTTCAATGTTCTCAAGCGCCTCAAGCAGGAACTGGAAGTTAGCTTTGTGCTGATTACACATGACATCGCCACCTCGAGCGAACTGGCTGACCGCGTTGCCGTAATGTACGCTGGTCAAATTCTGGAAGTGAGCGATGCCCATCGTTTCTTCAATGAGCCACTCCATCCCTACTCACGCATGTTGATGGCTAGTGTGCCGCGCTTGCGCGCCAACACAGAACCGGAGTTCATCACCGGTCAGCCACCCAGCTTGTTAGACCCGCCAAAGGGCTGTCGTTTTGCGGATCGCTGTCCCAAGCGCTTTGCAAAATGTGCTGAAGAACCTCCCGTCGTAAATGTGGATGGAATTCAAGTCAAGTGCTGGCTTTACACATCCTAGTTTGTGTGGGATAACATTCAAAACGAGGTCTACGAGACATGACAGACAAACAAAGAGATGTGCTCCTTTCCATTCAAGATTTGCACGTGTGGTTTGAATTGCGCCGCTTCGGTTTTGGACATGCAGGCTATGTCAAGGCGGTGGACGGGGTAACCTTTGACCTGCACTTTGGCGAAACCATTGCCATTGTGGGTGAAAGTGGTTGTGGCAAGTCCAGCCTGATGAAGACGATTTTGGGTCTGAACAAGCCGACCAAAGGAAAAGTGATTTTTGAGAATTTGGACGTGGGTGCCTTATCTGGTGAGGCTCTGCGCCAATATCGTGCTCATATTGGGTATGTTCAACAGGATCCATTTGGTGCGTTGGCGCCGTTCATGAACGTTCAACAGATCCTTGAAGAGCCGTTGCTAATCAACGGCGTCAAGGATGCAGCCGAGCGTGAACGCCGCGTCCGCAAGGTGATGGAGGAAGTGAAACTCACTCCCGTGGATGACTTTCTGCACAAGTTCCCGCACATGCTCAGTGGCGGACAGCAGCAGCGTGTCGTGATCGCTCGCGCGATCATCCTCGAACCGAAACTGGTCGTCGCGGACGAACCCGTCTCCATGCTGGATGCGTCGGTGCGCGTGGAAATCCTCAAATTGCTGCGCGGTTTGCAGGAAAAGTATCATATGGCGGTCATCTACATTACACATGACTTGTCCACAGTGCGTTATTTTTCTGAGCGCGTGTTTGTGATGTACGCCGGCAATGTAGTTGAAAAGGCGCCAGTCAATTCGATTGTCCACAATCCGAAACATCCTTATACGGCCGCGCTGATGGACGCCACCTCAGATCCGGATGCCAACAATGCGCTGACCATGCGCGAACTGCCTCCGGGCGAGCCGCCCAGTTTGGTGAATCCGCCTCCGGGCTGTCGATTCCATCCGCGCTGCCCCAAGCGTATTGAAAATCTCTGCGAGGTGGAGGAGCCGTACGATCTTCAGGCGGATGACCACCTTGTATCGTGCTGGTTGTATAAATAATGCTTGAACGTCCTGAACGCCTAATCGCTATTGCAGTTTTCATGTTGCTATTTGGATGTGTTGTCCCCTTCCTGATGGTGATCAAGGTGTTCGAATCAACCTTCTTCCTTAATTTCCTTTCCTACGGCATGTCAGTGGGTGGATTGCTGCTTGGCATCGTGGGGATTGCCATGCTGCGTGCGCGCCAAAAAAGGAAGTCGGACGACGAAGATCGCTATCGCTAATTCTTCAATCAGATAAGTTTAAGTGCCTGCAAACATCGAAAGATGTTTGCAGGTTTTTTATAGGCAGAATCCCGCCTCGATGGATGGGAAGAGCCACGAGGTCGGCGGGAGGCGTTTTCATCCCGCGATTGCTTTAAGTATTTTGTGAATTCTTTGCTATAATCCACCAATCTTAATTCGGGAGCTCCCGCCATGACCGCTCAAAAGCCATTGTTGGAAGTCAAAAACCTGAAGACTTATTTTTTTACAGAAGACGGGGTTGTCCATTCTGTGGACGGGGTTGATTTCAAGATCTATCCGGGGGAGGTGTTGGGCATTGTGGGGGAATCGGGGTGCGGGAAGAGTGTGACCTCTCTTTCCATTATGCGGCTGATCAGTCCGCCCGGCAGGATCGTGGAGGGCGAGATTCTTTTCGATGATAAGAATCTGGTGCAGGCGTCGGAAGAGGAGATGATGCAGGTGCGAGGTAATCGCATCTCGATGATCTTCCAGCAGCCGCAGTCTGCGTTGAACCCGGTGTTCCGCGCAGGGGACCAAATCTCTGAAGTGTTGAACATTCACCAGGATTTTGGTACGGAAGCGGGACGTGAACGCGCCGTTGAACTTTTGAAATTGGTCGGCATTCCCGAGCCAGAGCGGCGTGCGGATTCATTTCCGCATGAACTGTCTGGCGGGATGGCGCAACGCGTGATGATCGCGATGGCGCTGGCTTGTGTCCCCGATCTGCTGATCGCGGACGAACCTACCACAGCGCTGGATGTGACGATTCAAGCGCAGATCCTCGACCTGATGCGCGACATGCGCGAACGGCTTGGCTCCGCTTTGATTCTCATCACACACGATCTGGGCGTGATCGCTGAAATGGCGCATCGTGTGGCGGTGATGTATGCCGGGGAAATTGTGGAAGAATCGCCGGTCACCAATTTGTTTGACACTCCGCTTCATCCTTATACAAAAGGTTTGATTGGCTCCATTCCGGTCTTGGGTGATGTGCGTGAGCGCCTCGATGTGATCCCCGGCTCGGTGCCAAACCTGATTGACCTCCCGGCAGGATGTCGCTTTGCTCCTCGCTGCCGCGCACGCGTGGAACATAATTTGACGATTTGTACCGAAAAACACCCAACCCTAAACGAAATCTCCGAAGGGCACAAGGTGCGCTGTTGGCTATATCAAGATGCGGAAGGACATTCCGCGCCGATGAAGTCTGGAAGATAATCCAAGAGACGAGACGGATACAAATATGATGAATACACAAGCTAATAAATCAGACCTGTTGGTGGTCAAGAATCTCGTCAAGCATTTTCCGATCCGTTCGGGACTTTTGCAGCGCACATCGGCTTGGGTCAAAGCCGTGGACAATGTCAGCTTCGCCGTGAGACAAGGCGAGACCCTGGGTATGGTGGGTGAATCTGGCTGCGGCAAGACGACCATTGGGCGCACCATTCTGCGATTGGTCGAACCAACCTCCGGCGAGATCGCCTTCGAAGGGCATGACCTGACAAAGATGAGCAATCGGGATCTGAAGCCGCTGCGCCGTGACATGCAGATCATCTTCCAGGACCCATATGCTTCGCTCAATCCGCGTATTCCCATCGGCGAATCGGTGATGGAAGGTTTACAGATCCACAATATCGGTAATCCCAAAGATCGCTGGGAAGTGGCCATCAATATGTTAAAAAAGGTGGGGCTTGAAGAATATCATGCCCGCCGCTATCCACATGAATTCTCCGGCGGACAGCGCCAACGCATCGGCATCGCCCGCGCTTTGGCACTGAACCCAAAGTTCATCGTCTGCGATGAGCCGGTTTCCGCGCTGGATGTGTCCATTCAATCGCAGGTGTTGAATATCCTCAAGGATTTGCAGCAGGAATTCGGTCTGACCTATCTGTTCATTGCGCACAATCTCAGCGTGGTCGAACATATCTCTGACCGTGTAGCGGTGATGTACCTTGGCAAGATGGTCGAGCTGGCAGATCGTGATGTGCTTTATCGCGAGCCGTTGCATCCCTACACACGCGCGCTTCTTTCCGCCATTCCGGTGGCTCATCCCAACCAGAAGCGCGAACGCACCATTCTGAAGGGCGATGTGCCCAGTCCGCTTAATCCGCCCAAGGGTTGCCGTTTTCACACGCGCTGTCCCATTGCGGTGGAGAAGTGTTCGCAGGAAGAACCGGAATTCAAGGAAATCCGTCCGGGGCACTTTGCGGCTTGCTGGCTGGCAGAATAAACTTTATGAACCGACAGACCGCCGAAAAGGCGGTCTGTTTTTTTGTGCCAATGGTTATAATTGTTCTACGAAATTTAGTCGAGGCGATGATGGATTATTTCTCTGGCAGGTGTTCATGAAAAAAGGTTATGTCTTGTTCCTGTTTGGTATGTTGTTCTTTATGGTTGGATGTTTAACGACGACTCAGCAAACAGGGACGCCCACTCCACTTCCCACGCTTCCACTTGACGAGGCGACTTCCACTCCGCTGCCCGCATCAAGTACGCTGACAGTTTGTCTGGGACAGGAACCGAACAGCCTCTACCCGTTTGGCGAGTTGAACTCTGCTGCGCGCGCCGTGTTGGCATCCATCTACAATGGACCATACGAGACGATTGGATACGAATACCAGCCAGTGATCCTCACACAGATGCCGTCTCTCGAAAATGGCGACGCACAAATCGTCCCGATTGGGGTGGATGCAGGCGATACGATTCTGGATGCGGATGGGAATCTTGTCACATTGGCGGCGGAGATGCGCGTCCGCCCGGCGGGATGCCGCAGCAATGACTGCGTCATCACCTACGATGGCGAGGCGCCGCTGGAAATGGATCAGATGATCGTCACCTTCCGCCTGCGTCCCGACCTAACCTGGTCTGATGGCACGCCTCTCACGGCCGAAGATTCCATCTATTCCTTCGAACTTCATGCCAACGCCAAGCTCGACACCTTCCTGATCGACCGCACCGAAATTTACGAAGCAGCAGACGCGCA
Source organism: Anaerolineales bacterium (assembly GCA_023382575.1). Taxonomy (GTDB): domain Bacteria; phylum Chloroflexota; class Anaerolineae; order Anaerolineales; family Villigracilaceae; genus Villigracilis. The sequence continues at coordinate 7,093 of JAHDWC010000068.1, read as the reverse complement.
GACCTTGCAATGGTTTGGTCTGCCCGGTTACATCGACCCGACCTATTTCCTCAATTTTTGGATGCCCGCACCGCGACATCTTTGGCAGGAATTTACAGCGGATGAACTTCCGACAATCGATGTTGCCGCCAATGCGCCAGTGGGGTGGGGACCCTACATGGTCGATGAATGGATTCCGGGTGACCACATTTCTCTGAGGAAGAATCCGAATTATTTTCGCACAGCGGAAGGTTTCCCCAAGATGGATGGGATCAACTTCCGCTTCATATCGGACCCGGACATGGCTCTGTCTGAGTTGATTGCCGGACGCTGTGACATCCTCGACCCAAGCATCAACCTTGAGAATCATGTCGGCTTGTTGCAAGAGATGCAATCTGCCGAACAGGCGAAATTGTTTGTAACGACTGGTATGTCCATTGAATGGCTTGGGCTGGGAATCAGTCCCGCCTCATATGACAATGGCTACAATGTTCAACAAGACCGGCAGGATTATTTTGCCGATACATATACCCGGCAGGGAATTGCCTATTGTCTTAATCGTCAGTCTTTGGTGAATGATGTTCTTTTCGGATTAACCACTGTGCCATCGTCGTATGTGCCCGTGGAACATCCCGTGTACGATAAGAATAGTTCTGCAATTCCCTACGATCCGGAGATCGGTATTTCTTTGTTGGAGCAGGCAGGCTGGTTGGATTCGGACAATGATCCAGCTACGCCGCGCCGCGCGATCAACGTGCAGGATGTGGCATACAATACCCCGCTGGAATTGAATTACTACACCACCACCTCCACTCAACGCCGACAGGTTGCTGATATCCTCGAACAATCGCTTGCAGAGTGCGGCATTGCTCTGAACGTGGAATATCTTTCCGCGAATGACCTTTATTCTTCCGGTCCGGCGGGGTTGCTCTTTGGGCGTCAATTTGACTTGGCGGAATATGCTCTCGGTGTGGAGGGTATCGAGCCGCCCTGTGGCTGGTTCTCTACTGCTGAGATTCCCTCCGAGGTCAATAACTGGGGCGGCACGAATGTCACCGGCTTTCGCAGCGAGGAATATGATTCCGCATGTTATGAGGCGGGCTTGTCATTCCGTGACGAACAGGCGTATTTGAATGCCTATCGTCAGACGCAAATCATCTTTGCAGAGGAATTACCTGCGATCCCGCTTTATTATCGGTTGCGCGTCGCTGCTACCGGGCCTGATGTCTGCCAGTATGATCTTGACCCCACCGCCAATTCTATGTGGAATATCGAGGCAATTGGTGTCGGCGAGACCTGTCAAAACTGATTAGAGTCCGGCAAGGGAATTTTGCTATAATCTGTTTATTCATTGCACGATCATCATTCCCTGGACACTTTCAAGTGGCAGAATAGGAAATTATGGAACGTAAAATTTTGCTTGTGGACGACCAGCGCGATATCCTGCGGTTGGTACACGCTTCTTTGGATTCGCTTAAGAACAAGGATATCAAAGTGTATGAGGCTCCATCAGGGGAGGAAGCGCTTCTTGAGTCCACCCGTCAGAAGATCGACATGCTCATTACAGATTACAAACTCCCCGGCATGACCGGTGTGGAGTTGATGCATAAGATCCGCGGGCGTCACCCAGATGTGAAAGTGATCCTCATCACCGGCATGACCGATAAAAAGACGCGTGAAGAAATTCTAAATGCGGGTGCACTGGCCATTTTCGATAAACCCATTCCGATGGCTGACTTTTTGGATTCGGTCGAGCGCGGATTGGGATTGGTGCAGACCATCTTCCCGGCGGAGAAGCCCAGCAGTGGTCAAGTGGAAGAACGCCACTCACGCGTCTCAGACTTGCTTGCCAACTTCAGGCAGGATGTCAGAGCGGATGCGGTGTTCCTGCTCAATGATCGCGGTTTGGTTCAGGCGCGGACCGGCAAATTGCACGATCCCAGCATGGAGGTTTCCCTTATCTCGACGTTGATGGCGATCCACAGCGCCAGTTTGAAGGTGGCGCGCCACAACCATCAAGAGAGCCTGGATGCGTATCATGTTTTTAGCGGTGGCGACCATGACATGCTTTTCATCCCAGTCACACCCTTGTATGCGCTGCTGGTGGCTGGTAATGGACTGGCCGTCGAAGAACGAATTTTGGAAACTGTCAGTGGGTTGCTCGCATTGCGAACACAGGTCGAGAAGGCGCTCAAATCGTTGGGCGTGACGGGTGAGTTGAAGTCCGTGTCAGATGCACAGAAATCCCCGCCCAAAAAGGTGACCGATAAACTGGCTCAAGCCACACCCGCGCCGGAGATGGAAGCGTTACTGAGTCAGGCCACCACACAGAAGACAAAAGTCCAAAACGCGGACGACTTTTGGAACGAAGCCGCGCAGAAGCATGCTAATAAATCTGCCAACCCTGAAGTCATTTCTTTTGAAGAGGCACGCAAATTGGGCATCATCCCCGACGGACAATAAAATTGTGATACAATTTTGCCCGCACTGGGGCATGGTGCAATGGCAGCACACCAGCCTTTGGAGCTGTGGATCTTGGTTCGAATCCAGGTGCCCCAGCCTGACCCGTCCGCGAAAGCGGACGATTTTCTCAAACGGGATTTGTCGCGGAGCACTTTGTTACCGCACAAATCCTGTTTTCGTCTGAGGTGAATTTATGAAAATAACCGCCGTCCTCCTTGCCGCCGGACAGGGCACACGCATGAAATCTTCCCTGCCGAAAGTGTTGCATCCCGTTGCAGGCAAGCCCATGATCTGGCACGCCTTGCAGGCGATCCAGCAAGCGACGACCGAAAAGCCGGTCGTGGTAGTCGGACATGGCGCGGATGAAGTGACGAAATATCTCGGCAATTCTGCGCAGACTGTTTTACAAGAGCCGCAACTCGGCACAGGTCATGCCGTAATGCAAGCCGAGTCCCTGCTCAAAGGGAACACAGACCTGGTCATCGTCTGTTATGCAGATATGCCTTTGCTGCGCGGCGAGACCTTAAAAAAACTTGTCGAGACACAAAAGCAAAACAAAGGACCGATGACCATGCTCACGGTCATTGCAGATGACCCACGCGGGTTTGGGCGCATCATCCGCAAGACGGACGGTTCGGTGGAAGCCATCGTGGAGGAATATGTCGCTACGCCCGAACAAGCCAAGATCAAGGAACTCAACGTAGGCGGCTATTGTTTCGATGCCAACTGGCTTTGGGACGCTCTGCATCGCATTCCCAAGAATCCCAAAAAGGGCGAATATTATCTGACCGATACAGTTGAACTGGCAACGCAGGCGGGGCTTTCCGTCCAGCCGATGGTGATGGATGACCTCGAAGAGATCATCGGCGTCAACACACGCATCCATCTTTCGGAAGTGGAAGTTGCCATGCGCAGGCGCATCAACCACGAACACATGCTCAATGGCGTGACCATGATCGAGCCCGCCTCGACCTACATTGAAGCGGGTATCACCATTGGGCGTGATACTACGCTGATGCCAAATACCTATCTGCACGGCAAGACCGAGATCGGCGAAGGCAACATCATCGGCCCGAACAGCATCATCCGCGATTCAAAGATCGGGAAGCGCTGTAAAGTTCTCGCGTCTGTAATGGAAGGCGCGCTCCTCGAAGATGACGTGGATATGGGCCCGTTCGCGCGGCTGCGCAAGGGTGCCCATCTCGGCAATCATGTCCACATGGGGAATTTTGGCGAGGTGAAAGATTCTTATCTGGCTGAAGGCGTGAAAATGGGACATTTCTCTTATATTGGCAACGCGCAGATCGGTGCCAATACCAACATTGGCGCCGGGACGATCACTTGTAACTATGATGGCGAGAAAAAACATCCCACTGAGATCGGCGAAGATGTCTTTATCGGTTCAGATACCATGCTTGTCGCACCCTTGAAGATCGGTGATGGCGCCCGGACGGGTGCTGGAGCGGTGGTTACCAAAGATGTACCAGAGGACACGTTGGTGGTAGGCATGCCTGCCCGCGCGATCCGTAAGTTTGAACGAAAGTCCAAGAAGAAATAGAGGCGGAATATTCCATGACAAACGAAGAAAAACAATCCCTGATCGACCTGGCAAATGAAGCTCGACGCCGTGCGTATGTCCCCTATTCCAAGTATCCAGTTGGAGCGGCGTTGCGCACGAAAAGCGGACGCTTATACACTGGCGTTAATGTGGAGAACGCGGCCTATCCGCAGACAATGTGCGCAGAGCGTATTGCCATTTTCAAAGCTGTGTCTGAAGGCGAAACCGAGTTTGAAATCATTGCCGTTGTCACCAACAATGGTGGCTCACCCTGCGGCGGATGCCGTCAGGTGATGGCTGAATTCGGGCTGGATACCATCGTGTTGATGGCAAATGGACGCGGTGAACTGGTGAATGAATCCACGGTGAACGACCTGCTGCCCGGAGCCTTCACACCAAAGCATCTCACCGTTTAATTTGTATGACCGACTTTCGCTCCTTCCGAGCTTCGGCGGTGGTGCTCCGTCATTCTGATTGGGGCGAAGCCGACCGCCTGCTCACGCTTTATACGCGTGAACAGGGTATGGTGCGTGCGTTGGCAAAAGGGGCGCGGAAGGTCACTTCACGCAAGGCTGGACACCTCCAGCCCTTTACTCATGTAACGATCCAACTCGCCAAGGGGCGTGACCTGTTGATTGTCACCCAGGTGGAGACGATCAACGCCTTTTTGCCTTTGCACGATGATTTGGTCAAGACCAGTTATGCGGCTTACGTCGTAGAGTTGCTCTTGCGCTTCTCATACGAAGACGAAGGCGCGAATCCCTCAATATTTAGGCTGTTAGTGGAAACTTTGGGACGCATCGAACGCGAGCCCGATTCCTGGCTGGCGGTTCGATATTATGAAATGCGATTGTTGGATGCGGTGGGGTTTCGTCCGCAGCTTTTTGAATGTACCAATTGCGGACGTGAGATTCTGGCAGAAGATCAATTCTTCTCATTCACAGCGGGTGGGGCGATTTGTCCGCGCTGTGGGGAAGGTTTGCGAAACCTGACGAAGATCTCGCTCGAAGCGCTCAAGTATTTGCGTCACTTCCAACGCTCAAGTTACAAGGACGCTTCACGCGCACAGCCCAGCCTTGAGGTCCGCAAAGAGGTGGAGGCGTTGATGCAAAACTACTTCACCTATTTGCTCGAGCGTGAATTGAACACGCCGGGTTTTATCAAAAAAATAAAATCCCAACAGCCGAATGGTTAATCGCCGTTCGGCTGTTTTTTTCTTCGCTTGATCTTTTGACGCAGTGTATTGCTTAACGGTTCGGTGTGAATGGGCGCGGATGCCGAGCGCGCATCGGATGCGTAGCCGAAGCGGCGCAGCGTGATGCGATGCACCCAACTGAGAATGGCTTTGGCTGAAAATTCTTCTTCATATGGAACGGGGACAGTTGTATTCTGTTCGAGGGCAACACGTAAATCTTGTGAGGTTTCGCCGGGAAATTCGGTGCGGCCCGCGCCAATTGCCCAATAAATGTGGGCATCGCTGGCGGCGATCTTTGCCAGGGGCAGATACACTGAAATTTTGCGGGCGATCTTGTCAAAGTTTTGCGTGCCCATGTTGTGAGTCTCGATACCCTTCAAGGGACCCTTCGCGCGCGGATTGGCAAGCGCACCCAGCACAGCTTCCATCGACAGGCTATTTGGCAGGCTGTTGAATGGATGTGGCGCAACGGCTAACCCGCCTTGTTTTCCAATGTGCAGCAGAGTATCGACCAGCGACATGCCAGCCGGTGGCAAAGTTTTGATGAAGAGTGCTACTAAATGCCCGTCGCGTGTGCTGACTTCCGCTGCTGGGATGGCTTCCAGTCCGTATTGCGGCGCGAGCTCATGCGCCTCCAGTGATCCGCGAATTTCATCGTGGTCAGCGACGGCGATCACATTCAAACCTACATCCGCGGCTTGTTTGAGGATCGCGCGTACGGTTGTGGTTGCGTCTGGAGAATAAACGGAATGGATGTGGAGATCTGCTGTGCCCATATTTTCCTCATTGCTAAATGTCCCAATGGGATTCTCTCGACCAGTTTAACACAAATATCCGCGCAACCCACAGTATAGCTAACTTAAAAAATATCAAAACAAAATTCGAAATGGATTTTGCGTGAGTTCATGGTGAAGCTTCGCAAACAAATTTATAAAAAACAGAGCATCCGAAAATGCTCTGTTTTTAAGTGTACCGCTGAGGAGGGCAGCGCCACACTTAATCCGCTGCGGCTGGGGCTTGGACAGGTTCGACCTTTCCGCGCCAGAAGAATACCCAATACATGATGACGGAGATGATGTAAAGTATGATGGTGCCGATGAAGGGCGGTGTGAAACCGTACTTGACTTGCAGCCATCCGCTGATGGTGGGGCTGAAGGCCCATCCGAAATTCCAGGCCATGCTGGTGAGGCTGGCGACAGTGGCACGCCCAGATGGCTCGACATGTTCCATCACAAAAGTTTGATACACGGGGCTGCTCATGTTCATCAACGCGAGGCGGATGTAGTACGTCGCCGCACCGACCCAGAAGATGGGGGAGAAGCCAAGCAAAATGAGGAAGGGGATCGAAAGCGCCTGCGTAATGACGACGAGTTGGATTTTGCCAACCCGGTCAGCAAGTGGTGGCGCGGCAAGTAGACCAAGTCCCATTGCAAGCGAGCCCCATGCAAAGAGCGTACCGATGACCGGGTCTGGTTGGTTGTGTACGACGCGGAAGAAAACATTCATAAACGGCATGATGAGGCCTGCGCCAATGGAGGTGATCAACATGGGCAACACCAACTTGGTCAGCAAGCCGGGATTCTTCGCCGCATACTGGAAGGGAGCGAAGACGGCGCGTTGACTCTTTGCGATGTTCGGCGATTTGATGAAGATCAATGGCAGGATCGCCAGCGCCGCACCAATGCCGGAGATGAGGACTGAACTGCCATAAGCAGTGCTGCTGGTAGCGGAGACGCTTTGCAGGCTGCCCATCCAGGTGGGGAGATAGCCGCCAAGCCAACTCCCAACGGATGCCATGGTCATCTGCAAACCCTGACCAAAGCTGAATAGATAGGTGCGTTCTTTCTCGTCGCTGTTTTCCATCAGGAAGGGCGACATGGTCACGCCTGCCAGACTTT
>JAHDWC010000067.1 GCA_023382575.1 Anaerolineales bacterium | reverse complement strand
TCGAAGGTCTGGAAGATCTTCGGGTGGCGTTCGCGCGGGGGGATTTCTCGTACATCTAACGTGGTTGTGCTTTCGGACATTGTGTATGTCTCCTTTTGGTGTGTTTTTTTTAGATCGGCGATCTGTCTTTGCGAATCAGCCGTTTCTCACCATTCCATGATCCTATCTCTTCAAACGCTTCTCAAAAAAGGATTTGAGCGCCAGCGCGTTGTTGTGTTCCGTATCGTGCGCGCTATAGAGCAGGGTCACATCGCCTTTTTGGGCGGCTTCTAAAATGACTTGCCATTCCGCAGAGTTGGCGCGTAGTTCCGCTTGATAACGCTTCTGAAATTCAGCCCACTTGAGCGGATCGTGCGCGAACCAGTTTCGCAAGTCGGCGCTGGGCGCGACATTTTTCAACCAGGCATCCATTTTCAAGGCTTCTTTTTTCATCCCGCGGGGCCATAAGCGCTCGACTAGAAAACGAGTCCCGTCACTTTTTGCGGCAGCTTCATACACGCGTTTGATCTTCAACATTACTGTCTGCCCATCCAGCCTTTGTCTGTTAGGCTTTTTAACAATAGATGAAAATAAACCAGCCCGCCATAACCGTCCCAACGACTTAACGCCTCACGTGTATTATCATAGGTCATCGTTCCAGATAAATCCAGCCAGCGTTGGAGATTGTTGCGGGCGCCCACATCGTCCGCAGGGAAGATGTGCGTGCGTCCCAGCCCGCGCAGGAGAACGTATTCCGCCGTCCAGCGTCCCACACCTTTCAGTTCGCACAGACGGGTAACTGCTTCTTTATCATCTAATGCAGCGATCGTATCCAGATTGAGTTCTCCATCCACGATGAGACGTGAGATGGTCGTCAGGTAACGGGCTTTCTGATAACTGAAGCTCATCCTGCGTAAGTCTTCAATATCGGCATTCGCCAAATCTTGCGGGTGCGGAAAAGCGTGGACGATTCCTGCCTCCGTTTTGAGCGCCATGCCATACGCTTCGGTCAGGCGGTTGAGCAGGCGGATGCCCATCGTGAGAGTCAACTGCTGGCAGGCAATGGCGTTGATCAACGCTTCAAACGGAGTCAGCAAACGTGGTGGCTTCATACCTTTAAATTGATTCACCAGCGGTTTTAGCCATTGATCTTTTTTGCTCAGACGATAAAACTTTTGCAGGTCAATTTTGATTCCGAGCAAACGCTCCAGCGCGACGGTGACATAATCCTTCAGGCTGGGAGTTAATCTTATTCCTGTCACTACGACGCGCAGGTTTTCTGATTCTTCACATTGAGTCACTGCGATTTCAAACGGCTTGTCATCCACGATCAAAACACGCCGATACGTTTTTCCATCCCAGCGGTCGAACAGATTATCGGGGCGACGGCGCAGAGTCCAAACAGTGAGGTCAATTCGAAAGGGTGAAGCAGGTTCGAGGTTGAATGAAGCGGTATGTGTAGGCAAGTCAATCCTCTATTTGGGCGAATCCTTTTTCGCGGCTGGATGGTCGGGCTGGTATGATCCCGCCGGCGTGCGGAAACTGACGGCGAGCCGATTCCAACTGTTGATGGCGATGATTCCCAACGTCAAGTCCACGAGTTCTTTTTCCGAGAAATATTTGCGCGCTTCAGCGTAGATTTCATCTGGCACATGGTCCTGGCTGATGAGCGTCACGGCTTCCGTCCAGGTAAGGGCGGCGCGTTCGCGCTCGCTGTAAAACGGCGCTTCGTGCCACGCGCTGACTCCATATAGGCGTTGTTCGCTTTCGCCGTTGGTGCGCGCGTCTTTGGTGTGCATGTCAATGCAATAAGCGCATCCGTTGAGTTGTGAGGCGCGTAGCTTGACCAGTTCCATCAGGTCGGGTTCCAGCCCGGACTTCTTTATGTAACCTTCCAGTTTGCGCAAATTTTCAATTCCCTCTGGAGCGGCTTTGGAATAACTCAGGCGTTGTTCCATGTTCGGAAACCATATCCTTTCTGATGATTGTCTTTTCAGGAAGCAGACTGTATCATTGCTCCTGGATATTTTCTTTCAGCTCGTACTGGATGGTCTTCTCAAACAATTCACGAATGGTTTTGTAGCAGCCTTCGCCACAGCAAGGTAGCCGCCCAACGGACAGGATTTTTCCATCATGTATTTTTGCGTAAGCCATTGGGTGGCGGAGTTTTGTACCATCACCTAGCATAATTGTCGGCGTGCCGCGAACGTTGTAAAGTTCCCTGCCAAGCCGACCCTCCTCAAGTATGGCGGCGCGAGCTTCGCCATTGTTGAAATAGCGCATGAAATGTTCCATGTTGAGACCAGCTTCGCGGGCAAGGTCCAGCATGACTTCCCGCTTCCCAATGTTGCGACCTTCGGCGAAGAAAGCTTGGCGGATTCGCAAGTCGAAGTTGCGCCCGATGGTTTCACCTTGCTGAAACGCGCACCAAGCTGCATCAAAGGCGGGAAGCGTCGTAGTGGGCCAGTCACTGCCGAAGGGTTTGAAAACTGCCGCAGGTTCCTGTAATGCGGCGAGCCATATTTCCAATTCAAGTTCCTCTCGGTCAGGTGGACCTCCGCCATATACTTCCAGCGGAAACGCCTTTTCCACCAAACGAACACGTCCTTCATATTCAGGCGCAATTTTTTGCAGGCGCACGGCCGCAACATAGCACCAGGGTCAATAATATTCCGCCCACTCCCAGATTTCGGGGATATTTTTGTCGGTCATGGTTTATTCCTTCTTGAAAAGAAAATGCTATCTCTATATTTACACCTTCAATTGTTGTCGAATAGTTTGTGCGGCGGCGACCATATTCGTCAGCGCGGGGATAACCTGATCCCATTGCCGTGTTTTCAAACCGCAATCAGGATTGATCCACAGCCGTTCAATCGGCACCACTTGCGCGGCTTTCTCTAACAAATCTACCATTTCAGCTTGCGAGGGAATGTTCGGCGAGTGAATGTCATAAATGCCGGGACCGATCTCGCCAGGGTATTGATATTGTTTGAAAGCGTCCAACAGTTCCATCTTCGAGCGCGAAGCTTCGATGGAGATCACGTCCGCGTCCATGCGGCCAATCGCTTCGATGATATTGTCAAACTCCGCGTAGCACATGTGCGTATGGATTTGCGTCTCGTCCTGCACGCCGCTGGAAGCCAATTTGAAAGACTCAATCGCCCATTTCAAATAATCGTCCTGTTCCGCTCGTCGCAAAGGAAAACCCTCGCGGAAGGCAGGTTCATCAATTTGGATGACACGAATCCCAGCACGTTCCAAGTCCACAACTTCGTCGCGAATCGCCAGCGCAAGTTGACGACAAGTCAGGGAGCGCGGTTGGTCATCACGCACAAACGACCATTCCAAAATCGTGACGGGACCCGTCAACATTCCTTTGACTGGTTTGCTGGTCAGCGATTGAGCGTAAGCCGACCAAGCCACCGTCATGGGAGCAGGGCGGGCAACGTCGCCAAAAATAATCGGTGGACGCACCGCGCGCGAACCGTAACTTTGTACCCAGCCGTTTTGTGTGAAGGCGATGCCTGTCATCCGCTCGCCAAAATATTCGACCATATCCGTGCGTTCAAATTCGCCATGCACCAGCACGTCCAAGCCGATCTCTTCCTGCTTTTGGATCGTGCGGGCAATTTCAGTTTTCAAAAGCTCGTCATATTCCGCTTGTGTGAGTGAACCTTTATTTTTAGCGGAGCGACGCGCGCGCACTTCGGCAGTTTGCGGGAACGAGCCAATTGTTGTAGTTGGTAATGGAGGCAGAGAAAGTTTTTGCGCCTGCGCTACTTTGCGAGTTTGGAAATCGTGAGCGCGGCATAACATGGATTCATCCACCGCTCCAAGCCGCTGATAGACTTGCGGATTATGCGTACGTGACGATTCTCGACGACTCTTCAATGCTTCGCGACTGACCTCAAACGCCTCGGCAACCGAATCGGTTCCTACACTGACGGCTTTTTTGAGGCAGGTCAACTCGTCCAATTTCTGACGCGCAAACGCCAGCCATGATTTCAATTCATCGTCTAATTTCGTTTCCAGGTTCAAATCATGTGGGCTGAACATCAACGAGCAACTCGGCGCAATTTGAACGCGCTCCGCGCCTAACGCAGAGACCCCTCGCTGAACTTTTTCCAAAGCCGCGTCCAGATTGCTATGCCAGATGTTGCGCCCGTCAATAACGCCCAGCGAGAGTATTTTTTCAGCGGGCAATTGCGCTAGGACATCGTCTAGTTGTTGAGGAGCGCGTACCACGTCTACGTGTAAACCGGCGATGGGCAAATCCACAGACAGACGTAAATTATCTTCCAAGCCACCGAAATAGGTCGCCACCATTAAGCGGATCCCCGCAACCTGCCCCAATTGATTGTATGCGTCAGTGTAAGCCTTGTGAGCGGCTTCGTCCAAATCCATGACTAGACAAGGCTCATCTATTTGTACCCAGTCCGCCCCGGCGGAGGCGAGGCGTTGTAACACTTCCGCATAAACTGGAAGAAGGCGAGATAGCGTGTTTAACGGAACGTCATCATGGGAGACAGATTTACTCAACAGCAGGTAGGATACAGGCCCCAGCAGGACCGGGCGAGTGTGAATCCCCGCCTCTTTCGCCTCGATGAATTCATCCACAACTTTAGTGGAGGCCAAGCGGTAAGTCTGGTCTTTCTCAATTTCGGGGACAATGTAATGATAATTGGTATCAAACCACTTTGTCATTTCCATCGCAGGAAGATTTATTTCGCCCTGTTGAGTTCCTCTTGCCATGGCAAAATATAGATCGAAATCTGTGGGATTCTGTAGTTGAGAGTACCGTTGCGGTATGGCGCCAACCATGAAGGTTGTGTCCAGTACATGGTCATAAAACGAAAAATCGTTAGATGGGATGACATCAATATCGGCTGCCTGCTGAATTTTCCAGTGTGTAAGCCGTAGCTCTTTGCCGGCTTCCAGGAGATCTGCTGCGCTGATCTTTCCCGACCAGTAGCCTTCCAAAGCCCATTTCAATTCACGCTTTGCGCCCAAGCGCGGATAGCCAAGATTGCTGGTAACTGCCATTAATACTTTTCCTTTGATTTTCTGTTTATCAAGTGTGGACAAAATTTCGGCTAGAGCAGCCATACTGTCCTCTCAGCTATTGGCGCAGATGATGCAGGCGCGCCACAATTCAACGAGCGCATGTATCGGGTGAGTGTATCTATCTTGCTCTAAGAGCTAGTCATGGAATAAGATCCAGAGCCTACCCACCGATCAAAGCGGACGATTTTGGCATCGATTCTCTATCGGGCGTACGATCGTGAGGTTTGGGTTGCCTGACCATCAGTATATCGGCACGCTTATAAGGATAGGGCGGCTGCCAGTTTTCGTCGGGCGAAGTGTATAAGTTCGCATCGAATGTCTCGAAATCTGCCGCTTCTGCGCCTGTAACTTTGAGGAATATGTCAAATTCCGATTGATGCCGTACGCTATCAATGGGGATAATAATCCTGCGCTCTTCATAAAGGTGTTCATTCCATAGCCAATTGGACCCCATTTGTGTCGGATCGGGAAACACAGCATTGGCAAGGATTGCTGTCACAAGTCGGTTATCAGGATTAATTACCACTTTCTCTGCAATACCTATTAACAGGTCTGTCGCATAAATGCCTGCGCCGATGATTGGTTGCAGTGTACGCTGATCTTCTGTATAGATATCTACTCCTGAGACACGAATGGAATTGAACACTCCTCTAACTTTAGGTATTGATACAGCCTGTTCTTGAGCGGCGATGCGAGCTTCAATCTCGGAGGTTTCGCCGCTCAATGTTATGAATCCATTGTGTGATCCGGTGAATATCCGCGCTTTCCGGGTGCGTGGATCTTTTCCAACCGCCTGCGCGACAGCGAGCGTCAAGTCGCTATCGACCGTCAGGAGATTCTCTAATTTCCAAATGCCGTCCGCCTTAAGGGCGGCTCTTTCAGCGCGCACCTTCAAAGATGGAAGAGAAACATATCCGTAAAGATAAACAGTGCTATTTTCTACCTTGACATCGATTTGTCGATATTCTGTATGACGTAATACGACATCATCCCACAGCGCTTTACCGACGCCAGTGGTCAGAGCAGAATCTGATCGATACGGAGTTAGCTTCTTTAACTCGCTTTTTCCGATGGAGAGGTAAACCTCTTCCCCATTGATCTTTTCGATTCGATCAAACGGCACAATAACTTTGCGCTGCCATAAACCTCGGATTTGAACAACAATTGCATCAACCCATCCTTCTGAATCAGAGAGCAGGGAAATTATGCTGCCTGTATATCCATCACTGCAGAATACCCGTTGCCCGATAGCAACCGGCAGTACCGAAAGAGGCGCTCCATCTGTGCTGATCACCCGCCAGTTCGAAACCTGTTGTGTAAGTTCGAAGTCTGGATTTCTGTTTGTAGTTACCATGATTTGTTCCTTCATATTATTTGATACAACTCTACTCTTTAACCTCCGATTTATTAACCACCCTAATGCGTAATCTTTCTCCATATATATGATGATTTAGCGGGTCTCATCTATGACTGGAATGCTTGAGTCCAGCGTTGAAGCTATGGTTTTGATCGATGGGGATTCGCTCACTCTCCGTCGAAGTGCGTAGGAAAAAATCCGTAATTCTGAGGTTGTTGACCCTTAAGCACGCGCTTATAGTTACCTCCAAATGAATAAAAAATTCTCTTCATCACAACCCCTTCAAATTCAGCTTGCTGTCGATGGTTCCGAGTATGCAATGGCAGCTGTCCAAATGCTGTCGGACCTGCCATTACCTCCAGGCAGCCGCATAACAATCCTGAGTGTGTTAACTGCTGGTCAGCCACCTGGCGAAGAAATGCTACGTGCTGCCATGGAAAATGCAGAAAAGATCCTGAGCAAAGGTCAGGTGGAGACAGAATCTGTATTGCTGTACGGGCATGTGGCCAAAGAATTGATCGAGTTCGGCCGCAAACAACGGCCCGATTTGATGGTGATCGGGGCCAAAGGACTATATGCTACACTAAAGATCTTGCTGGGAGGGGTGGCTCACCAGGTGGTTGAGCAGGCCCGCTGGCCGGTTCTGGTGGTTCGCCCCCCCTATCGTGGTCTGCGACGAGTGCTTCTGGCAACAGATGGATCGCAAAACTGCCGCCAGGCAGCGCAATACCTGGCTCAGTTCCCATTGCCAGAGCAAACCGAGATCCAGATACTACATGTGCAAGCGCTTATTGACGAGCCTAAAGTATTTGCGCAGGGAATGGGTCCCTTTGCCTATCTTGGCCTATCCATGCCAATTCCGATAGATCCACCATTCACAGCTCGCAAGGCAGAGCTCAACAAACAAAGAGGGCGAGCAGCCTTGGCAGAATCGAAACGATTTTTGGAAAGTGTGGGGCGCAAGCCTAGAGGGTTTATTACGGATGGCGACCCGGCATCCCAAATTCTGACGCATTCTGAACAGCAAGGCATTGACCTGATTGTAGCCGGCTCACGTGGACTCAGCGCCATCGAAGGCTGGTGGTGGGGCAGCGTTTCCAGGAAGCTTGTGCACTACGCGCACAGTTCTGTCTTATTCGTGCGAACAGATTCTGAATACAATCACGCGGAGTAAATTTCTAATAATGGTTGAGCAACCTATTCAATGGACCAAAAACAGATATAAGAAGACTGTTACGGCAGTCTCCAGAGGGGAGGAAATATTGCCTGCTGAACTACCGCAGAGAATTCGCCGATTTCATCGCCAGCTACCAGGGTATCGTAAGAGTCCACTTAAAGGACTTTCGAACCTTGCTGCCAGATTAGGCTTGGGGGGGATTTGGGTTAAGGATGAGTCGGCGCGTTTGGATCTCCAATCCTTCAAAGTGTTGGGAGGTTCCTATGCGATCTATAAGCTCATTCAAAAGCGGTTAGGTCGGGAAGACCAGGAATTGTCTTTTGCGGACCTCGCAAACGGGACGATCCGAAAAAAACTGGGGGATATAACCTTTGCCGCCGCAACCGACGGGAACCACGGGCGTGGAGTGGCATGGTCCGCCTCGCAGATGGGATTCAAGTCGGTGATCTACGTTCATAAGTTGACTTCTCAGGGTCGCGTTCAGGCGATTGAGAGGAGCGGCGCGCAAGTAGTAGTAGTGGATGGGAATTACGATGATGCCGTCCGCCAGGTGGTTCAGGACGCGCAGCGAAACGATTGGGAAGTGGTCTCCGACACATCCTGGGAAGGGTATGAGGACATCCCAAAATGGGTGATGCAGGGGTATACCACAATGTTCAGCGAAGCCCAGGAGCAGCTTGCTGCTCAGGGGTTGAGCCAGCCGACCCACATCTTTGTGCAGGCGGGCGTTGGCTCTCTGGCGGCGGCAACCATTGGCTTTTACCACAACCTGTTTGGAGATAGCATCCAAACCTGTGTGATCGAGCCAACAAAGGCTGCTTGCCTGTATCGTTCCGTACAAGCCGAAGATGGACAGCCTCATAACGTGGAAGGTGACCTCGACACGATCATGGCAGGTCTGGCTTGCGGTGAACCCAATCCGATCGCCTGGGAAATCCTGAAGGACCGCGCGGACTATTTCGCCATCTGCCCGGATTTTGTCGCCGCGATGGGGATGCGGGTCTACGGTGTCCCACTGCAAGGCGATCCGGTTGTCATATCCGGCGAGTCTGGCGCAGTGACTCTGGGAGCCCTCATGTATATCATGCAGCATAGAACCGGACGCGAGTTTCGTGAACAGCTCGGACTGGGGCCCGAGTCCCAGGTGATTTTGATTAACACGGAAGGGAATACCTCGCCCGACGATTTCCGTTATGTGGTCTGGGAAGGCGGCATTCCGGTGCCCGAAGAGTACAAAATGTATTCGCCTGGATAACAGGCTTTTGAATGGTAGAAGAAAAGCAGTCTGGAAAGGATACATCCAGCTATAGGCTAACAGGATGCCGCCTCGCCCAAAACTGGATTTGTTCACCTCCAGTGAAAATAGAGCCTCAGGATAAGACCGAGGCTCTACAAATTTAAGAGTAAGGCTAGGGAATAAAATTACAGTCAGACGCTTATTGTTCGTCTCCAGATGCCTCTGGTTGATAGAGAATCTCTTTGACACGAATAATGCGTTTCCCTCCGGGAGTATCCCATTCAAAGGTATCTCCCACTTTATAACCTAGCATTGCGGTTCCGATGGGTGCCAGAACTGATATCTTCCCTTGAGAAGTATCAGCATCTTCAGGAAACACAAGCGTATACAACATTTCTTCATTCGTTTCCTGATCTACGAGGCGTGCCGTTGAATTCAGCGTAATCACATCTGATGGGATTTGATCTGGCTGTACAACAGATGCCTTTTCAATTTCTCCCGCCAGGAGTTTCAGATAATCGCTTCCGCGATATTCAGTGTGGTATGCCTCCCGAATGAGATCGCGAAGCTTTTCTACATCATTGGTTGTAAGAAATATTGATGGTTGATTCATAACATACCTCGAGCTAGTCTGGATCATCGGCTTATGTTGTCAAATTGGCGATTTTGGCCTTACGATCTTTTTTCGTCACAAAACGATTTCTAGCAATTCATACCATCAAAGATTGTACACGAGAGTCTCGTGCTATTCATATACGCAAAATGGTGGATTTTTTGATCCCAGATGGGAAGTTGAGGGCTAAAAAACTCATCGCAATTGGGGAGGACAATTACACATTTATCCGATGACATCCAGGTCAGGTTGAGTTATTGCTATATATACTTGGTCGATCGTGAGGACGACTCATGTCGTTTTTCAGAAGCCCCATTTGATGCAGCGCGGCCGGATCATATTCCCAGTAGAAAGGATTTCATCCAATGCGGCTTGTGCCGGATGCCCTTCCCAAAAATGATCTCAACTGCGGAGCCGACCGGGTAATTGTCCCATGGGATGAACGGGAAGGACGGAAAGCAGGTGAGAGGATTTTATGGAAACGTACCCGGAGACGAAAGAACCGTGGCAGGGGGAACTCCGGTGGATCGACGACGTGCTTCTCACTATATCTTTCACCCGGGTACAATCAAAATGTTTGTGTTTCGCTTCAAGCAGATGTGTTGAACGTCCCACATACCCCATATCTTGGAGCAAATTGATGAAGCTGATTCGCTGGTACAACCCCGACGCTTATTACAACCTTGCCGCAGAGGAATACATCTTCACCTCCCTTGATAGGGAGCAGGAGTATTTACTGCTGTGGCAGAACCAAAATGCCGTGGTGGTCGGCAAACATCAAAACACATCTGTACAATTGGTTTCAACGAAAAATCAACCAATATGTGGAGGACAATTCCTCGTTTATAGGATGACAGGGTCCGGGAAATCGGTTACGCTCAATCTAGACATGGCGAGGTGTGACTCGTGAAGAATGTTTATGGTGGAGAACGGAGAGGATATATGAACGAGGCAAATGTTAATGGAAAAAATACAAAGCGTGCAAGGAATCCCAAGGCAGATTTAGAGATGATGTACATTGACGAATATCTGCAAAGAAAAGGCTATTCGCGTAAGGAGCTAACCACGTTCCCAGAAGAGGAGACGACACGACTTATGATTGAAGCATCCCAATATGCATCCTTCAAGCTTGAAGAACTGGAATCGCGAGCCCGGCTTCTTACAAAGATTCGTGATGCTAACGATTTTTTATGAGCACACTGTATAAACGTCGCCTAAATTGCGAACCATAATTTGGCGTGGCTGCTGTGCCGATAATCTGTTGTCGTCACATTGAAATACCTTGAATCAAAAAGATAAAAGGAGCAAACAAAATGGCTATTCGTGAATCGTCTGCAATTTGGAAAGGCAACTTGACCGAAGGAAACGGCAGCATGCGTCTGGGTTCGGGCGCGTACGAGGGCGCTTTCAGCCGGGCTTCACGCTTTGAAGACGGCCCCGGAACCAATCCGGAGGAGTTGATTGGCGCGGCTCACGCGGGATGTTTTTCGATGCACCTTTCATTGATCCTGTCCAAAGCAGGCCACGTCCCCACGCGTATCGACACGACTGCAAAAGTCCATCTCGGGGAGGGCCCCAAAATCACGCTCATCGAGCTTTCCACGGTTGGCGAGGTTCCCGGAATCGATGAAAAGACTTTTGTTGATTTCGCAGAACAGGCCAAAAAAGGCTGCCCTGTTTCACAAGCGCTCGCTGCTGTGGAAATGAACCTGACTGCTAGATTGGCTCAAGGGGAAGTAAGTTTCTAAAGTATGAAACAGCGCCTCGATTATTCCGAAACTGCGCCAGGCGGCATCGGGATCTTGCGCTAATTGGAGCGCCATCGGAAAAAAGCGGGGGCTTGAACACGATCTGGTGGAACTAGTCAAACTGCGGGCATCCCAGATTAACGGCTATGCTTACTGTATCGATATGCACACCAAGGATGCTCGCAGCCGTGGCGAAAGCGAACAGCGTTTGTATGGAATTACCGCCTAGCGTGAAACTCCATTTTACAGTGAGCATTAACAGGCAGCGCTGGCCTGGACCGAATCCGTCACTAGAATTATCGAAGATCGGGTGCCAGACGAAATCTACCATCAGGTGAAGCAACACTTCACAGAAAAGGATTTAGTGGACCTGACCCTGGCTGTGATCGCGATCAATCCCTGGAACCGGCTTGCGATCAGCTTCCGAATGACAGCAGGCTCTTAGCAGCCGGATCATCCGATCTCAGAAAGGAATTTACTCAAAGAAGCGGAAACTGATTGAAGGGGATTTCTTGAATGTTCACACCTCCTTTGTGTTGGAACCCATTCCACATGAGCAAAATTGATTTACTTTAAGTGGCGCAACGTCCGCCGTCAGCCAACTAAGAATCTCTATGTTCTCTCTGGCGTTCCAAACGATACTCCCTTATCCTAAATCGTCCTGCCACAATTAAGTTGAATTTGTCTCCATAGAAAAGCGCAAAACCCGGCGGACGCATGCGCCAGATACACTGGGACGAGATAAAGATAGCCTCGTCGAGTGAAATCTGGTAATAATTTCCACCTAATTGCGTAAAGTAAATAGGCATTTCTACGGTTGTTGCCTCCCATTTGTCACGATAAAGTTACTCTGCGTATGAGCCCTTCGGAAGATCCGGATGAACGGTCTTGGCAATTGAAGACTTGCAAATAATCCTGATAGATTCTTCCCACAAGGATTTATATCAGAACAAGTAAAGCCATCCTATCGTAGTAAACGATACATTCACCTAGTTGATTATTTTTTGATGGAGAGTAAATGATGAGCGGATTACCACAAAATATCTTGTGGGGGGATGATGTGATTGGAAACGTTAGCGCCTATCCAGCGCTCCCCACCACCTTATGTCCGGGTTGCGGGTCGAAGTTATATCGGGTCTACAACACACAGACTGTGTGGAAATACATGTGTAAGGAAGAGAAGGTACTAGTGGACCCAGAAGACGTGCAACAGACGCTCCAGGTAGAGATCGAATAACTCTTACTTTCTGTATGAAGGGTAGTTCCCTATAGCCCGGGTTCTGTCTCTGAGAGCACTACAGCCGTTTTGAGTGCCAGTCAGTTCAATTCTCCTCTATGCGACAGCTCCCACATTCGCACGCATCACGGACATCAGGAAACGTTTCTGGGTTAAAATTGCTCAGGAAAATACAAGAAGGTTCTTAAGCCTTGAAGGAAGTTCTAATTCAAGAATTAAGACCTGATTCGATTGACAATCCTTCAGGAATCTTTCATGCAATACCCGTTCTCCGACCTGTTTGCAACCCCTGACCTCCAACGAATGCTGGATAATTTTGAGTCAACCAGTGGAATATCAACGCAGGTCATGGATATGGACGGTGAAATCATTGTTACAACTTCAAGCCGGAGTTTGTGGGACGAATTTCATCCAGAGGCCCTCCAATTCAGGCAACACACCGTCGAAATCTTCTTCCAGGGCAATGAAAAATCAACACAACGTGACGAATCCCTCAGCGGACTTTTTCAGTATTCTCATACTATTCGTATTGAAGATGAAGATGTTGGCTCTCTCCTTCTAGGTCCGGTTTTTCATTCTCAACCAGACAAAGAAACATTCCGTCAGTTGTTGAAAGAGTTTGGTTTTCATGAAACAGCTGTATCGGAGAACGTGAAGAAGTTACCAATTGTGACTGAAGAGCAAGCTCAGTATTCTGTTGAGTTTCTCGTTCAACTGATTGAGGGTATGGCGAAACAGGGACTCGATGAACAACGCCTGATTGCACGCCTGACAGCCGCACAAGAGCAGGAAGCAAAACTGCAAAGGGACTATGACGAGCTGGAAGCTCGCATCCTGCGTAGGACAGAAGAATTGCAAAGGGCAAACGAAGCCCTGCAAGAGAGTGAACAGCGTTTCCGGGTTGCGCTGATTGGCACGCCGATCATTATGTTCAACCAGGACCTGGATTTGCGCTATACATGGATCTATAACGCTGAAAGTTTTGCAGATCGACCCGTCATCGGCAAGACCGACGCAGATTTGTTTTCTGCTGAAGATGCCATGCACTTGACTGCCTTGAAGCGGAGAGTTATGGCAGTAGGATTACTGACGCGGGAAGAAATATCCGTGACAGTCGGCGATAGAACGAACTTTTATGATATGACCTTAGACCCTCTGTTCGCTCCAGATGGCAGCGTTACAGGATTGACCTGTGCCGCCACAGACATCACCGAGCGTAAGCAGCTCTACGATCAGATGCAGCGCAGATTATCTGAGAGTGAAAGCATCCAGAGGATCGCCAAGGGTCTTCTGCAAAGAATCGGGCTTGACGAGGTACTGCAGATTATTTGTGCTGAGGCCATGCAGTTGACTGGCGCGACAGGCAGTGCGGTGTTGCTCCTCGAGGAAGATGGATGGCTGAGAGTAACCAAAAGTGCTGGCTCGCCCACCTATTTACAAAACCGTCTCCCGGTTAGCGGGTCGTTCGCAGGTCGTGCTTTCCAGACGGGCGAGCATGTATGGGTTAATCTCCGGGCTAGCGAGCCTGATGATGATGCCCACAGGCTGGAGGGTTACCAGTGGATCCAGGGACTTGTTTCTCTGCTGGTCGTTCCACTCAAGGTGGACACAAAAGTGATCGGGATACTCAATATCCTGAATAAGCCGGAGAATCCTACCACGGAGGATATACGGATTATCGATCTGTTCGCAGATCAGGCTGCCATTATCATCGAGCACATCCGGTTACAATACCAAGCTGAGCAATTGGCAGTATTGGAAGAACGGCAGCGCTTGGCGCGTGAGTTGCATGATTCTGTTACACAGGCGCTTTACAGCGTCACTCTCTATGCTGATGCGGCTCGCATGGCCTTTTCGGCACAGAAATGGGATGCTCTGGAAGGAAATTTGCAAGAAGTACGAAATATGTCACGAGAAGCAATGTACGATATGCGGTTGTTGGTTTTTGAGCTACGTCCCTTTATGCTGGAGACGGAGGGATTAGCTTCCGCGTTGAGGGCCAGGTTGGCGGCGGTAGAGGGTCGTTCGGGGCTGAAGACCGAGGTGCTCGTGGAAGAGGAAAGACGTTTACCAATTAAGATGGAAGAAGAGTTGTATCGGATCGCGCAAGAGGGACTTAATAACGTGGTCAAGCATGCCAGGGCAACGCAGGTTCAAATCCGGCTCAAATATAATGTAAGCGCGATCTTGCTGGAGATGGTTGATGATGGGAAGGGTTTTGAGCCGGAAGCAGCTAGCCAAAGCGGTGGATTCGGGTTGCAGGGAATTCAGGAGAGAGTCCATCAGCTAGAAGGTACTTTGAATATTGAAAGTGCCCCGTATAGAGGTACACGTTTGAGCATAAGGATTCCCCTCAAATGAATGGACTAGGAGTCGACAAATATGAGTAAAGCACCGATTACGTTGTTGGTTGTGGATGATCAAACGATTGTGCGGAAGGGCATACGTGCACTTTTGGAACAAGTAGACGACATCCATGTGATCGGTGAAGCTGCTGATGGCGAAGAAGCAGTCGCTCAGGCAAAATTGCTCAACCCGGACGTGATCTTAATGGACTTGATGATGCCAAAAATGGATGGTATTGCCGCTATTCGAGAAATTCAAGCTGGTAATGTCCCTAAACGGATTATTGCCCTCACCAGCTTCGTTACCGAAGATAAGGTTTTTCCGGCAATCAAAGCCGGCGCAATGGGTTATTTGCTAAAGGACTCTGAACCCGAAGATCTCATTACTGCTATCCGGAAGGTCAATCGCGGCGAACCATCTTTGCATCCGACTGTGGCAAAGATGGTTTTGGAGGAATTAAGCCAGCCGGTTAAGCAGCCCCTCACGCCCGATCCCCTGACAGAACGAGAAGTCGACATCGTGCGCCTGGTTGCACAGGGACTCAGCAACCGACAGATCGCTGACCAGCTCGTGATCGGAGAGGCGACTGTTCGCACTCATGTCGGCAATGTTCTCAACAAGCTACACTTGGCCAACCGCGTTCAGGCGACACTCTATGCTTTACGAGAAGGACTTACCTCTCTGGATGAATTGGATAATCTGAGCAAAGAATAAACAGATTCATTTGATCTTATCCAATTATAGACCACCGACCGGTGGTCTTTTTGTATTTCCAAATGGCTGTTTCAGGAATCCCCAAATGTACGGATGCATAAATCCACGCCCTGCTGATGACAGATGAAAATAGCCGGGGTATTCTATTAGCAAGTGAAAAATAACCCGAAAGAGATACAGGTGCTGCATGCAAGTCCATGAATGTATGACGGTCAACCCAATTACTATTTCTCCAAAGACAACCTATGCACAGGCATGTCGGCTGCTGCGCCTGAAGAAACTGCATGCGTTGCCGGTAATAGATAAAGAAGGAGAATTGGTGGGGATGATAACAGAAAGGAATTTGCTGGAGATTTCACCGGTGGCCGTGCTCGGGGTGCATACAAATAGGGATTTCTGGAGCACCTTTACGCTAGAAGAAGCGATGACCAGGCAGGTTATCACTGTGGAGGAAGACTGTCCTTTGGAAGAAGCAGCCCGCATCCTGATAGATCATAAGATTGGGAGCCTGCCGGTGATGCGCGGGCACAAGTTAGTAGGCGTTATCACAGAGTCAGATATCTTTCTGGCAATGACGGAAGCATTAGGCGGGAGTTCAGAAGGCCTGCGTATTACGATCCGTCTGCCGGAAGACAAAGGAGAACTTGGCGCGATCACTGATGGAATTATCAAATTGGGCGGTAGGCTCATGAGCCTCGCCACGTATTGGGGGAACAATCCCTTCAAGCGAATAATAACCTTGAAGGTGCAAGGGGTAGATCGGGAGGAATTGCTGATAATGCTGGAATGGACCATCGAAGTTCAGGTGATCGATTGTTGTGAGAGCAGTGCCGAATCGCGACCTGGTGCAACCTCTTCTGCGACAAATACGGAAGTGTTTCCAATTCAAAACCTGGATGCAAAAATCCCCTGGCTCTTGGACTCAAAATGACACACCACGGACTCGATTCACTCCAGACGAAAAGAATTCTCATTTGTGATGATGAACCCCGAGCGCGGCAAGCACTCAAAGCCCTATTGCTCACGCGAGAGGTTACCTGTCAGGATGAATCCTCATCAAGGATATATGTAGCTGGGGAAGCGCGAGATGGTAATGAAGCTGTACAGCTTGTGAAAACTATTCTGCCCGAAGTGGTTGTAATTGATGCACTCATGCCGGGAATGGACGGCTTGGAAGCAACCCGCCTCATCAAGAAGAATTGGCCGCAGGTACGGGTTGTCATGCTAACCATGCATCCTGATCAACGGGCTGCCGCACTGAATGCTGGAGCCGATGCTTTTTTACTGAAAGGGTGCCAGGGTGAAACCTTAATTGAAACGATCCTGGGATAGTTCGTGGTCATTATGCAACATGTGACCATGTTCATAAAACAAAACTTAAATGAGGTGACAGAAATGATGAACGCAATGATCGCTAACAGGGAAGAAATCGCTGTCGGCGACCAAGTCTGGGTAATCGATCCAATGTTTGTCCAAAGTAACGGAATAATCTCGGCGGAGGTGATTGAGATTCGCCGGGTTCTTGGAGAGCAGACGTATCTTATCGAAACGCACATGGGTGAGCGGAAGCTTGTGGGCGCGAATCAGATTAGCTAGGTGGAACCTTCCACGAAATAAAGGAGAAACTCATGAAGCACTATTGTTATTTGATTGTAGGCGGCGGTCTGACAGGGGATGCAGCGGCCCGCGGCATCCGCGAACTGGACACGGAAGGTTCCATTGGCATGATCAGCAAGGAGAGTGACCCGCCTTACGCGCGCCCCAGTCTCTCCAAGGGGCTGTGGAAAGGCCGCCCGATTGGAAAGATTTGGCGCAACACGCGGGAGCTGGGAGTCGAATTGCACCTGGAGCGTACAGTGACTGATCTCGATCCAGAATGGAAGTACCTGCGCGATGACGCTGGTGGCGAATATACCTACGATAAATTACTTCTGGCTACCGGCGGCTCACCAATTCGCCTGCCTTTTGGCGATGACAATATTATTTATTACCGCGACTTCCAGGATTATCACCGTTTACGCGCAGCGACGGAACGTGGCGAACATTTTCTGGTTATAGGTGGTGGCTTCATCGGTTCAGAGATCGCCGCAGCATTGACGATGATCGGCAAGAAAGTTGTTATGGTTTTTCCCGAAGAATCTATCGGTGCAAATATTTACCCCTCTGACCTATCCTATTTTCTGAATGACTTCTACCGTCAGAAAGGGGTAGAGATCGTGTCTGGTGATGCAGTGGCGGGCCTGGAACAAACTGGGGATCGCTCCATAGTTCGCACCCGAGCCGGTCGCTCTTTCGAAGTGGATGGCGTCGTAGCGGGAATTGGGATTCGTCCAAACGTTGAACTCGCACAGCGGGCTGGGCTGCAAGTGGATAATGGGATTGTCGTCAACGAGCACTTGCTGACATCCACCCTCGATATTTTTGCGGCAGGCGATGTGGCAAAATTCTACCATTCGGCACTGGGAAAGGGCGTGCGCGTGGAACATGAAGACAACGCGCTCAGGATGGGGAAACTGGCAGGACACAATATGGCAGGCGCGGGTGAGTCCTATACCCACGTGCCAATGTTCTACTCTGACCTATTCGAACTAGGTTATGAGGCAGTCGGAGAATTGAACAGCAAGCTGGAAACCATCGCCGATTGGCAGGAACCGTTCAAAAAGGGCGTGGTCTATTACCTGGGTGAGGGTCGAGTGCGCGGTGTTCTGTTATGGAACGTCTCGGACTGTCTGCCTGAAGCACGCGCTCTGCTCAGCGCGCCGGGACCCTTCAGGGCAGCGGATCTCATAGGCAGATTGTCCAACGAGGATCAGCAAGTCACCTCGATGGTTCTTATGGGAACCAACAAATGAACACTAACCCTTTACTGGATTTGGAGTCTCTTGGACAAAGTATCTGGATGGATTTCCTAAGCCGCGGCACGATCTCCTCCGGCCAACTCCAGCGGTGGATTGAGGAGGATGGCATCAGTGGTGTGACTTCAAATCCATCGATATTCGAAAAAGCTATCGCGATAAGCGACGATTATGATGAAGCTATCCGGGATCTCATCCTGAAAGGTATGACCGGTGAGGAGATTTTCCGGTCGCTCGCCGTGGAAGATATCCAACGTGTCGCGGACCTCCTGCGCCCAACGTATGATCGGACGGATGGACGGGATGGCTTTGTTAGCCTGGAGGTATCCCCAGGGTTAGCACACGATACAACCGGCACGATCGCAGAAGCCCGCGAACTGTGGACCCGGGTAAACCGCCCCAACGTGATGATCAAAGTGCCGGCAACATCAGAAGGTGTTCTGGCAATCCGAGGGCTCACTGGTGAAGGGATCAACATCAATATCACCCTGCTGTTTGGATTGCCTCGCTACCAGGAAGTAGCAGATGCCTACATCAGCGGGCTGGAAATGTTAGCCGCAAAGGGAATGCCTCTCAAACAGGTAGCCTCTGTTGCTAGTTTTTTCCTCAGCCGTATCGATACTCTTATTGATCCGATACTTGAAAAGAAAATGAAGGCGGATAACTCACAAGCTGGTACCGCTGAGCGTTTGCAGGGACAAGTGGCGATTGCATCTGCCAAAGTAGCTTACGAGATCTATAAAGAAATTTTTGGTAGTGAACGCTTCGCTAGCCTTGCAAAGAAAGGCGCACGCACCCAAAAATTACTGTGGGCCAGCACGAGCACGAAAAATCCGGCTTACAGCGACACGAAGTATATGGAGGCGCTCATCGGACCCGACACCATCAACACTGTCCCCGTTGAGACATTAAATGCCTACCGCGACCGCGGACATCCAGAACAGACTCTGGATCAAGAAGTACGCGAA
>JAHDWC010000066.1 GCA_023382575.1 Anaerolineales bacterium | reverse complement strand
AGACGTGGACGAGACTCCGCTTGCAGACGAATCGCCGCGAGAGTATGTTCTCAGACTGGCAAAAGCCAAGGCTCTCGCCGTTCAACACAAGGCGGAGTCAGATGCGGTCATCATCGGTTCCGATACGACCGTGGTGGATGGGAACGAAATCCTCGGCAAACCCGTCGATGAAGCGGACGCTGAACGCATGTTGAAGCAACTTCGCGGACGTACGCATCAGGTCTACACGGGAGTGGCGGTATACCGCGTCAGCGACTCCAAGCTGACGATGGAGTTGTCCATCACCGATGTGCCGATGCGAAACTATTCCGACGAAGAAATTCGCGCTTACATCCGCTCCGGCGATCCAATGGACAAAGCTGGCGCATACGCCATTCAACACGCCGAATTTCAACCTGTCGCTTCGATGAGCGGCTGTTTCGCCAGCGTGATGGGGTTGCCGTTATGTCATATCCTGCGCGCATTGCGGGAATTCGAGATCGCCCCCGCAGCGGATGTTCCCGCAGCCTGCCAGCAATTTTTAAATTATGCATGTCCGGTTTCATCTGCGATCCTGCTCGGCGAACTCGTCTCTTGAAAGGAAAGGAATGAAGTCATTACGCTGGATTCAAATCGCCTTCGCGCTCCTATTCATCTCTGCCTGCACGTCCAGTAATGGAAACGGCATCGCCGGGATCTTTGAAACACCCACTCCCCTGCCATCGCCCATCGTGACCATCATCCCCGCACCTGATGCGCAGGCGGCAGTGACCACCTTCCTCGAAGCGCTGCAAACTGACGACTTCGAGGTCATGTACAACATGCTTTCCCAATCCAGCCGCGAAGGCATCACCCTTGAAGATTTCTCGAAGCGTTGGAGCGATGCATTGAACGAAATGAGCGCTTCAAGCATCGACTTTACAGTTTCATCTTCGACCATCAGCCCGCACAATGCAGAGGTGGGATACAGCATCACCTACAAGACTGTGCTGGCGGGTGATATTCAACGCGACATCGTCATGCGTCTCGTCAACGAAGAGAATACCTGGAAAGTGCAATGGGATGATGCCCTCATCCTGCCGGAGTTGGCAGGCGGCAATCTGCTGGCGATGGAATATAACATTCCCGCACGCGGCGATATTTACGACAGCGAAGGTCTGCCGATTGTGACGCAGGCTGATGCCTTGGCATTCGGTATTTCTACAGGCGAGATCGACCCGGACCTGCGCGGCACATTGACCACGGAACTGGGGCGCTTGTGCCGCATCGACCCGCTTGACATCGAAGATCAGATCGACTTCTCTGGACCCGGTTGGTATTTGCCGATGTGTGAAGGCACGCGCGAAGAAGCGCAGCGTCTGCTCTCCATTCGCCCTGGCGGATTGGTGGTCAGTGAATATACCTCGCGTTATTATCATCGAGGCGGACTTGCACCACAAGCTGTAGGCTACACCCTATCCATCAGCCCTGAGCAATATAACGAATACCGTCGTAAAGGCTATAACGGCAGCGAACGCATCGGGCAGACGGGTATCGAGCAATGGGCGGAAGATTACCTGGCCGGGAAACATGGCGGGGTTTTGCGCGTCGTCAGCCCGACCGGGCAGATCATTTCCACGCTTGGGCAAAGCGAACGAGAACCCGCCGACTCGATCTATCTCACCATCGACAGCAACCTGCAGGAATCCGCCCAAGATGCGATCGCCTACTTCCGCGGCGCTGTGGTCGTGATGGAAGTGGATACCGGGCGCGTCCTTGCGATGGCGTCTGGCCCGAATTTTGACCCGAATTATTTTGACTCTGAAAACCCGAACAACCAGGGTTTGGGGAATCTGGTCAATGACACCCGCACCCCGATGATCAACCGCGCATCGCAGGGACAATATCCACTTGGCTCGGTCTTTAAGATCATCACCATGGCGGCAGGGCTCGAAAGTGGATTGTATCTTGCAGATTCTCCCTATGATTGTCAGTATGAGTTTACAGAATTGCCAGACCGCATTTTGTATGACTGGACGTATGAATACTGTCAGCAAGCCATTTCGCGTGGTGAGGCTTGTAACACATCCACCACACGCCCGTGGGGTCTGCTCACCTTGCAAGAAGGTCTGATGCGCTCCTGCAATCCATACTTCTGGCACATCGGCAATGACTTGTATACCAACTGGCAGCGCGGCACCGACATCGCCAACATGGCGCGTGGATTTGGGCTCAGCTCACCGACTGGCATTCAGCAGATTCCCGAAGCCAGCGGTCAGATCCTTGATCCGCAAAGCCAGATCGATGCCGTCAACCAAGCCATCGGTCAGGGTGACGTGCAGGTGACTCCGTTGCAGGTGGCGCGTTTCATCGCCGCCATCGCCAATGGCGGGACCTTGTATCGTCCGCAGCTCGTCGAGCGCATCCAACCCGTGGACGGGGATCCCATTCTCGCGTTCAAGCCTGAGGCGAATGGTGTGTTGCCTGTGCGCGACGAGAATCTCGATATCATTCGCGATGCCATGTTCATGGTCACTGGTCCCGACGGCACCGCTCGCAGAGACATTCGCGGGTTGCAATTCTCGGTGGCTGGCAAGACCGGCACCGCCGAATCTGGCAGCGGCTTGCCGCATGCCTGGTTCGCAGGCTTCACTGATAATGAAGAGAATACGGGTCTGCCTGACATTGCCATTGTGGTCATTGTGGAGAATATCGGACAAGGGTCTGATTATGGTGTGCCGATCTTCCGCGCGATGGTTGAAGCCTATTATTATGGCAGTCCGCAGCGCCAATACTACGATTGGGGTCAGATCGGATATCCGCCTTACACCCCCACACCGGTTGGCGGTGGTGGTGGAATCGTCCCATAAACACATAAGTGGACAGTCAATCTGAGATTGACTGTCCACTACAACAGGTATCTATTTGACAAACAACATCAACAAACAAGGTTTGATCATCAAAGCCCAATCCGGTTTCTTTTGGGTGGAAACCGGGGAGGGCATTATTGTTTGTCAATTGCGGGGCAAGCTCAAGCAAGGTAGAGCCAAAGGTGACATCGCCGCATTGGGAGATCGGGTTGATATTTCGGTGTTGACAGACGGCTCCGGCGTGATCGAAACCGTCGAGGAACGGAGACAAGCCATCGTCCGGCTGGACCCGCGTCCGCAGGGTGAATATCAACAAGTGTTGTTGGCAAATCCGGATCAGGCCGTCTTCGTCTTCGCGTGTGCGCATCCAACTCCGCGCTTGAAGATGCTCGACCGTTTTCTGGTGATTGCGGAGAAGGAAAGGATTCCCGCCGTCATCGTTGCCAACAAGATCGATCTGGTGGATGACCCCAAGGAAATGTTTGGTTTGTACGCATCGCTTGGCTATCATGTGATCTATACCTCGACCAAAACCAGCGCAGGCGTGGATGAGTTAAAGTCACAACTGCAAGCGAAGATCAGCGCCCTGGTTGGTCCGAGCGGGGTGGGCAAATCCAGTTTGTTGAATGCCATCCAACCCGGGCTCGGACTGGCCGTCAACGAAATCAGTTCGGCCATGAACAAGGGACGTCATACGACGGTCACGCGGCAGATGTTCGCGCTCGAAGGCGGCGGCTACGTGGCAGACACTCCCGGCTGGAAGTCGCTCGCATTATGGGATACAGAACCGGAGGAGTTGGATGCGTACTTCCCCGAGCTGCGCGATCTCGTGCCACATTGTCAATTCAGCGATTGCACGCATCAACACGAACCCGGCTGTGCGGTCTTGTCCGCATTGAAGGCTGGTCAGATTCATCAAGAACGATACGATTCATTTGTGCGCTTGCGGTCGGGGAAAGAGTAAGAACACTTGACACCTCGCACCTGACGCCTGATACTTCCCCCAATGGCAGATAACTGGAACATCCTCGGACACGAATGGGCAGTGGATATGCTGCGCCAGCACGTCGCGCGCGGCGAGACTCGTCACGCATATCTTTTCGCTGGACCTCCCGGCGTGGGCAGGCGAACGCTGGCGCTGCGCTTCGCTCAAGCCCTGAATTGTGAACGCCCCATGTCAGCGGGAGAACCCTGTGGGCTTTGCCGCACCTGCAAACAGATCGACGCCATGCAGCACCCCGACCTGAACGTCATCCAAGCTGTGGACGAAGATGGACATCCCAAAGAAGGCGGCACACTGCGCGTGGATCAGATCCGCGAAATCCAGCGGACGTTAAATCTCAAACCATATCAATCTCCCTATCGGGTGGCGGTATTTCTGCGCTTTCAAGAAGCCAACGACAACGCCTCCAACGCCCTGCTCAAAACATTGGAAGAAGCGCCGGCGCACGCCGTCTTGCTGTTGACCGCGGACAACCCGGAGCAATTGTTACCTACCATCAACTCCCGCTGTGAAATTTTGCGTCTGCGGGCGCTGCCCATCGAAGCCGTCAGCGCAGACTTGATTCATCGCGGCATCGAAGAGGAGCGCGCCCGTCTGTTCGCTCACATCTCCGGCGGACGTCCCGGCTTCGCGCGCCGATTGGTCGACGATGCGACCGTGCTTGAAAAACGTGAAGAACGTTTGAACGATCTGCAAACCTTGTTACCCGCTCCACGTGTGGAAAAATTCTCCTACGCCGAAAAACTCGCCAAAGATAAAGATGCGATGCGTCAGACGATCCTGGTCTGGCTTTCCTATTGGCGGGATGTGCTCCTGCGTGTGGCTGGCGCGGAGACTCCGCTCGTCAACGTAGACCGCAACATGGAGATTGAATTTCTCGCTGGCAGGTTGGATTTATCCATAGCGCGGAAAGTGGTCAGCGAGCATGAATCTGCGCTGGAGAAGATGGAACGAAATGTCAATTCAAGATTGCTGGCCGAAGTCTTGCTATTGGATTTACCGAAGGTTTAATATCTCAACAAACTCCCTGTTATGAAGCAGGGAGTTTTGTTTCAATCGATCTTTTAATTTTCTCTAATCTCAGACCCTTCTTGTTTTTAAGTACTTTTAATTCTATTGAGTACCTTTTTCCCAGTGATGACATCCCATACCCATGCTAGACTTTTACAAGACGTTCACAAAAGAAAGGAGTTTGATATGTCTTTAGAATCTCTGATCGTTTGGATCGTTATTGGGGCAGTCGCAGGGACCATCGCAGACTGGTTGGTCAGCGGCGTACGCATGGGCTGTTTGGGAACAGTGGTCATCGGTATCATCGGCGCATTTGTCGGTGCCTGGCTGCTGCAACAGTTGAACGTTTCCATCGGCAGCGGACTCATCAATGATATTGTGACTGCTGCCATCGGCGCGACGGTTCTCTTGCTGGGAATCCGCCTCTTACGCAGGATATAGTCAGTCCTACAGAAAGTAAAAGAGCCGCAGATTGCGGCTCTTTTACTTATTCGATCGCTGCCCGTAATTTCTTCGCCAACTTCCCGAAGTGACTTGTATAACGAATATCATCCGGGCGCGGACGTGGAAGATCAACCTCCACGTCCATTTTGATTCTGCCAGGGCGCTTCGTCAATACCATGACACGGTCTGCCAGAAAAAGCGACTCATTGATGGAGTGCGTCACCATGACAACGGTCTTTTTCTTCTCCTGCCAGATGTTGGAGAGTTCCGTCCACATGCGTTCGCGGGTAAGCGCATCCAGCGAGGCAAAAGGCTCATCGAGCAGAAGCAGGTCCGGGTCATGGATGAGGGCACGGGCAATGGCGACGCGCTGCGCCATACCACCCGAAAGGTCCCGTGGAAATGAGTTCTCGAATCCCTTCAATCCCATCAATTTGACCATCTCACGTGCCTTGTTCTGCGCCTTGACTTCTCCGGCTCCATCCAGTTCCATCGAGAGTTGAATATTCTCCATCACAGTACGCCACGGCATGAGGTTGGATTGCTGAAAGACCATGCCGATCTTCGGCTCGTGATGATGATACATAAAGTTGACACTGCCCGTGGAGGGCTGGACCAATCCTGCTAGTGCACGCAGCAATGTGGTCTTACCCGAGCCGGACGGGCCAAGAAAACAGATGAACTCACGCGGACGGATCTCGAAGGAAAGTTCGCCCAACGCGTCGAGCCCGCCGTTATTGTCGGGAAATGTGACGGAAAGATTCTTTACGCTGAGAATGGGTTTGATGGTCATTACTTTTGTATTTCACCTATGGCTCTACGGCACAAATTCGTTCGTGAAGGCTTTGCTCAAATCCACAAGTTCGGGGATCAGTCCCATTTTGAAGAGCAGGTCATTCATGTTCTCCCAGGCTTGCGGCTCAGAAAAACCGAGGCGCTCACCCATCCAAAACTCGCTGGACACTTTAAGCACCTGCATTTGCACATCTTTATCCTGATCGGCAAGATTCTCTACGAACTTCCCAGTGATCTCATACGCTTCTTCCGGGTTGGCAATTGCATCTTCCATACCGCGCGCCAGCGCACGCGCCATGCCGCGCACCAGTTCTGGTTCGTTGGCAATTGTTTCCTCATTCGTCACGATGCCATTGGCCGTCAATTGGACATAATCTGCCACGCGCATTTCAGTCAGCGCAAAACCTTGTGCAGTGAGGACAATGGGTTCGTTAGCAGCATACCCAACGACAATGTCGCTGTTGCCGCTCGCATACGCCTCCACCTGATTGAAACCAATCGCATCCATCATCACTTCAGACGGGTCCACGCCGCCAGCGAACAACAGCGCTTCCAAACCGATGTAATTTGCGCCGAACAAGCCGGGTAATCCGATCTTCTTCCCACGCAAATCAGCGGGTTCATTGATGTTCAATTCCGGTGCGGCGATCACCGAAATCGGAAACTGCTGATACCACGCAAACGTATACACCACGGGCAATCCCTGTGAACGCGCCAACAATACCTGTTCCCCCGAAGCGACCGTAAACGGAATCTCGCCTGCACCTGTCAACTTCATGCCATCGGTTTCAAACGAATAGACAAACTCGATCTCGATGCCTTCCTCGGCAAAATAGCCTTTGTCCACTGCGACATAGAACGGCGCATATTGGATGTTGGGAATATAGCCCATCGGCAATTTGATCTTGCGAAGTGAACCCGCCTCATTCGCGGATTGTGGGCTGGCACAAGCCATCAAACTGAGAGCCAACCCAAGCATTAGTAAAACGATCTTCTTCATTATTGTGTCTCCTTTGAGTTTTATTTTTGCCACTTTAAGAATTTCTTCTCCAGCAGAGTCACCACACCATACAGTGACAATGCCAGGGCGATCAACATAAAGACTGCCACGAACACCATCGACGTGTCATATTGAAAATCACCAAGCTGGAGCAAAAAGCCGAGACCCTGTTCTGCATCCACCAACTCACCGACGATGGCACCAATGACTGAAAGCGTCGCGCCGATGCGCAGTCCGCCCAGCAGGACGGGAAGCGAGGCTGGCAATTCGAGCTTGAACAAAATCTGCCAGCGGGTGGCGCGCAGAGAACGCATCAGATCATATAACGCCGGCGGGACGGCGCGCACGCCCACTACGGTGTTTACCAACACCGGGAAGAAAACGATCAACGCGCAAATGACCAACTTCGAGAGAATCCCATCTCCCAGCCAGATGACCAGCAATGGCGCAATCGCCACAATCGGAATAGCCTGACTCGCTACAAGGTAGGGCGATAGGGCAATTTCCAAGGGGCGCGATTTGGCAACAGCATACCCGACGATCGTGGCAAAGCTTACGCCAGCAACTAACCCGAGCAGGATCTCCACCAGCGTAATACCGGCATGATACAACAAGCTGCCATCTTGCAGCGCCTTGAGGAAGCGAGTCCACACGTCAACGGGGGAGGGCAGAATGAACTTTGGGAGTCCGCTGATCTGAACGACCAGGTACCAAAGTGGAATGGCAAGCAGAATGGAAAGAATTCCGAGCCAACGGGAGAGGGATTGCAGGGTTTTAGGTTTCATCGTTTCGCAAATAAAAACGCCTCGGCGTAGATAAAACTCCGGGGCGTGAAAACAGACAACAGTCCAGGTGTGAGGCGCGTGAAGTCACATTCAAGAAAAACCCCGAAAACAACGAGCGTTTTCGGGGCGTGAATCCACACAGGTCCCACATGGGGGTTGTGTTGTACCTTCTTCTATCCAGACTTTTACTGTCGGCTCCGGAGTTGCGCCGGATCATGCCCGTTTTCCCAATGAGGAAAGCGATGTACCCAAACAGGCTCGTGGGCTGTACCACCGATCGGGAATTGCACCCTGCCCCGAAGGTTATTATTCAGTTGTGGCGATTATACCCGCAAGGGGCATGATCTTGCAATTAGGCTTTGACGATGCAGTCGACCGGGCAAACGGAAACGCACATGGGGGCGTCGTGGTGTCCTTCACATTCGACGCAGGTGTTCTGGTCGATGACGTAGATGGTGCCGTCGCCTTCGGTGATGGATTCGGTCGGGCAATCGGGAACGCACGCGCCGCAGGCGATGCAATCTTCTGTAATTTTCATGGTCATGGTTGTTACTCCTGAGTGAAATTTCTTGCGGTCACAACGATACATGAAGCCATGCAGAAGGTTTAGTGACGAATATCTCTGATTCGGGGAGGGTTTGTCATACTTCGATCACTGTCCTCTTAGCCTTGCCATCGCATATACATCGACAAATTGTCCATTGCGATAGGCAAAATTTTTATGAGACCCTTCGACGATGAAGCCATATTTTTTGTATAAGGCAATGGCAGGTTCATTGTCCGTAAAAACTTCGAGCTCGAGGCGGGAGAGGTTAAGCCAATTATCAGCGAGGTCAATGGCAGCCGCCATGAGCGCGGAGCCGACTCCCTTGCCCTGCCAGTCATCGTGGATCGCCATGCCAAGTTGACCGACGTGTCTGCGACGTGGTCCGTGTGGGAAGGTATGCAATCCCAATTGACCGACAACTTCATTGTCAACACAGGCACATAGATTGAATACCCCATCAGGTATTTCGCTGAGACGTTTACGCCACATGTCTACAGATGGATATGGGATTTGCAGTGTGCCATAGATGACTTTCGGACAAGAAAAAATTCGGTGATAGGCTTCCGCATCCGCAGGACCGGTGCGGCGGATGGTGATGATGGGTTTGTCCATGACGACCTCCAATAAAAAGTGTAGGGGCGGGTCATGACCCGCCCCTACATGTTATTTCAATTGCGCCTTGATCTTCTCAGCGGTATCTTTATACGCGGCTAATTTGTCGCGTTCTTTTTGCACCAATGCGGGCGGAGCCTTTTGGGCGAAGTCGCCGTTGAGTAGATTTTCCAGCCGCTGAATGTGAGACTCGGCTTCCTTGAGTTCTTTTTCGAGGCGGGTCTTTTCACTGGCAAGGTCCACCATACCTGCGAGCGGCAGGTAGATTTCAACTGAGCCAACTACGAGCGCGGCGGAGTCTGCGGGCTTCTCTTTAAGTGAGGAGTGAATAGTGAATTGTGAATGGTCGAGGCCTGCAAGGGAGGCAATGACCTTTGATTGTTCATTCAGCAAATCCGCTTTGGTACCAGCAGAGATGGAAGCGGCGATCTTCTTGGAGGGCGCCACATTC
Organism: Anaerolineales bacterium; assembly: GCA_023382575.1. Taxonomy (GTDB): domain Bacteria; phylum Chloroflexota; class Anaerolineae; order Anaerolineales; family Villigracilaceae; genus Villigracilis. Next base: position 9,941 of record JAHDWC010000066.1, on the reverse strand, counting down.
TTTTCCGCGCGCAGGTTGCGGATGGAACGCACGATCTCTTGAATCAGTTCGAAGTCGGCGGTCTTTTCCGCTTCCCAGCCTTCGGGGTCGCGTGGTTCGGGCCACTTGGCAACGATGAGCGCATCGGGCCAATCTTTGCAAATATCCTTGAGCGGAGATTCACGCACGGCGCTGTGTAAGTGACCCCAAATTTCTTCGGTCACAAACGGCGTGAAGGGATGCAAGAGACGCAACGCCATATCGAACACACGCGCAAGCGTATCCGCGGCACGGGCGGCGCGTGAGCCACCTTCGGCTAATTCCTGCTTGGCAATTTCCACGTACCAGTCCGCGAAGTCTGACCAGATAAAGTCATAAATCTGCTGCCCCGCCTGCCCATACTGGAAGTTTTGGAATTGGCGTTCCACGTCGCGGACGAGGGTTTGCAAACGAGCCCAGATCCAAGAGTCGGCTAGGGTGTAGTCACCAGGCTCGGCACCGGGTTGAAGCGAGTTGATCGCGTTGATTACGAAACGTCCGGCGTTCCAGATCTTGTTGGCGAAGTTACGATTCGCTTCCACCTTCTTCACCGAAAGATTCATATCGTTGCCGGGAGTGGCGCCCACTAATAAAGTAAAGCGCAATGCATCGGTGCCGAGTTCATCCATCACGGTCAGCGGGTCGATCACGTTGCCATAGGTCTTCGACATTTTGCGCCCGTGTTCATCGCGGATGAGTCCATGCAGATACACGGTATGGAATGGAGCCACGCCGGTGTATTCAAGTCCGCTCATGATCATACGCGCCACCCAGAAGAACAAAATATCATAACCCGTTTCCATATAGGAGGTGGGATAAAAATATTTCAGGTCGGGCGTTTCATCGGGCCAGCCGAGCGTGGAGAAGGGCCACAAACCAGACGAAAACCATGTGTCGAGCACGTCATCGTCTTGATAAATGTCTTTCGAGCCGCAGGTCGCGCATTGGGTCGGGTCTTCACGCGTGCAGGTCATGTGACCATCCGGGCAATACCAGACCGGGATGCGATGTCCCCACCACAATTGACGGCTGATGCACCAATCTTTGATATTCTCCATCCAGTTGTAATAGGTCTTTTCAAAACGCTCAGGCACGATCTTGATGCGACCATCTTTCACCGCGTCAAGTGCCGCCTTCGCCAATGGTTCAATCGTCACGAACCATTGCTCAGAGATCATCGGCTCGACAATTTCACCGCCGCGTTGTGAACGCGGGATGGTGGTGCGGTAGGGTTCGGTCTTGATGACGAGCCCCGCCTCTTTCATATCCGCCCAGAGTTGTTTGCGCGCCTCGAAGCGATACAAGCCTTGATATTTTCCGCCATTCTCGTTGACACGCGCTTCTTTATCCAACATGGAGATGATCGGCAGGTTGTGACGATGCGCGATGGCGTAGTCATTCGGGTCGTGACCGGGCGTGATCTTCAATGCGCCAGTTCCGAATTCCATGCTCACGTATTCGTCGCCGATGATGGGGATTTCACGTCCGAGCATAGGCACGATGGCTGTCTTGCCGATGAATTTCTTGAAGCGTTCATCTTCGGGGTGAACGGCCACAGCCGTATCGCCCAGAATGGTTTCAGGGCGAATGGTCGCCACAGGGATGAAGTCATCTGAATCCTTCACCATGTATTTGAAATAATACAACGTGGCATCTTCCTCGGAGTATTCCACTTCGAGGTCAGAGACTGCAGTCTTGAGTCCCGGCGACCAGTTGATGAGACGCGGTCCGCGGTAGATGAGTCCTTTTTCGTACAGGCGCACAAACGCCTCACGGACGGCACGACTCAGTCCCTCATCCATGGTGAAGCGCTCACGATCCCAATCGCAGGAGGCGCCGAGGCGGCGAATCTGCGTGGTGATGAGTCCGCCATATTTTTTCTTCCATGCCCAGGTGCGTTCGAGGAATTTTTCGCGTCCGAGTTCTTCGCGGGTGATCTCTTCGGTTTTGAGCAGGTCGCGTTCCACCATTAATTGTGTAGCAATACCCGCATGGTCGGTGCCGGGCACCCAAAGCGCGGAGTAGCCTTTCATGCGGTGGTAGCGGATCATCAGGTCTTCCACGCTGACAAACATGGCGTGACCGAGATGTAGTTCACCGGTCACGTTGGGCGGCGGAATGGAGATGACGAACGGCTTGACGTTCGGGTCGAAGCCAGACTGGTTCGGGTCATTGTGCGGCTTGAAGTATTTGCCTGCTTCCCACATGGCATAAATGCGCGGCTCGGTGGATTTGAAGTCGTAGGCTTTGGGTAGTTCTTTGGTCATTCTTGCTCCTTCATTGCTCGATATTCGATAATTCGGTATTCGTTCGCCGAATTTCGAAGTTCGAATATCGGCACTTAAAATAAAAACGCTTCATCCTTCATGAGGACGAAGCGTGTGCTCCGCGGTACCACCTCGGTTTCCAATCAACGATTGGACACTCAGCAACCGACAACCATCGGTCTTTGCTGTAACGGGCAACCCCGTGCCGGTCTACTTTCTCGTGGATTTCTTCGGCAAGTCAACTCAGACGACTTCGGCGCTGTTTGCCTGCGGAGACTTCCACCTTGCATCTCCTTCTCTATCAGGGAACCTTGCGCGTACTACTTCTGAATGGCTGGGATTATATGCGGGAGCGGGAAGAGAGTCAAGAATTGGACAGGTAAAATAATGCTATACTCCATCAAACCAATTTCATAGGATGACAGTTCCCAATCCAGGAGTGGAAACAAATCATGCCATATTATGATATATCAGGAAAACTTGAGTTCATATCTTCCTCTTCCCAAAATGAAATTAAAAACAAACTTGTCTCTTCGTTAAACGCGCGACAAGTAATAGTACTAGAGCGGGGAGACAATGAGATTGCCTTCAACATCCCAGTTCTAAAGACCTTAACTCGTGGAAATACCTTTCAAGGTATAACATCAGGAAATATCCGAGTCAAAAGGGGTAATGAGAATCAATTCGTCATTGAATATGGATTAGTCACATTTCTAATGCGCGTGTTTTTCTTCCTGATGATTTTGTGGGTCACTGTTGGGCTTCCATTGGTTAGTAAATTTTTTGTAGAAAATTTTGATTTTCGTGAATACATCTGGCTCTCAGGCATATTTTTTATTATTTTTACCTGTGCAATCCTGCTTAGTCAACAGATCGTCAAATATAAATTTTCTTCATTCCTAAAGGCTGCGCTCACCGGATTATATTCTGAGGTCAAAAAAAACTCCTGGGTAAGCCGTATTAGCATCAAGAGAGTTGCCATCGTTTCATGTTCCGGCATTTTTCTCGCCATATTGCTGATTCCCACCTACGTTTTGTTCGTTATCTGGGGCACTCGTGCAAAGGTTGCTTGGGAGTACCCAATTAAGAGTGCCATTATATCTCCACCTTTGATCACAGAAAGCGCCATTTACTTTGGCAGTTTGGGAGATGTCGAACAAGCCGCCTTTTATTCTCTCGCAAAGGAAACGGGAAAAGAAATATGGGTAAAACAATTAAGCGACGGCTTGAGTTCCTCTCCAATCATAGTTGGGAATATGGTTTGTTTTGGCGCAGATGACGGTTATTTCCGTTGTCTTGACCTTGAAATGGGGAACACCCTATGGAAATTCAGTCCTGAGCAAAGGAGTCTGGATGCGAATGATTGTGACCAATGCGCGTTAAAGATCAATGATCCTTTCTTTGATGGAACAGCCATCTATTTTGGCAGTCATGATCATAACCTGTACGCACTAGACCCTCAAAACGGTCAGTTGCTCTGGTCATTTTTTGCCAATGGAAGCGTATTCGAGTCCCCTACAGTGTTAAATGGAATTGTTTATATCGGAAGCGAGGATGGGAACATCTATGCCATTGATAGTGAATCCGGGAAAGAATTTCGAAGGTATCCCATCCCAAGCAAGAATGCCTCAGGGGAGGAGTCCGGAGTCTATTCCACTCCAATTGTGGATGCAGGTACTATATATGCAGTCAATGGAACTCTTGCAGCTGTTGATATGGAAACCGGAGATATTAAGTGGCAAATTTTAGGTTCTTCATTGTACACAAATCAGATTATCGGTAATCCGATCCTTTTCAAGGATGTTATTATTGTCCCCACGTTGGAAACGATATATGCAGTTGACAAAATATCCGGCGAAATCAGGTGGAAACAATCTGACATTAAGGATGGAATATTTTTTACACCAACTTTATACCAAGAGATGATTTATTTCGGGGATTCAAACGGTTATTTATATGGAATATCCGCCAATACAGGGAAATTATCATTTCGATACAACATGAATTATCTCGACTTCAGCAGTTACGTAAATTTTTTTCAGGATTTTACATTTCCTCCTTCCACTGACGGCAAGTTAATTTATGTCAAATGGCTTAACCATTTATATGGGATACAACATAAAAAATAAAATACAGCCACAGCAAAGAATAGGGATGAGAATGCTATACTTCACCAAAAATCCAAGGACATCACCATCATGCTCACACCCCTAGACTATCTCTTTGCCGCCCTCGCCGCGCTTGCAGCGGGCGGAATCAACGCCCTCGCGGGCGGCGGGACGCTCATCACCTTTCCCATCCTCACCTTCCTCGGCATACCAGCCGTCTCTGCGAATATCACCAACACCGTAGCGCTTTGTCCCGGCTACTTCGGCGGGACATTGGCACAACTGAACGACCTACGTGACCAGAAAAAGCGCCTGTGGCTGCTCATGCCTGCCAGCATCATCGGCGGTTTATTGGGCGGCTGGTTGCTGCTGCAAACCGGTGAAAAACTCTTTCGAGACCTGGTCCCATATCTCATCTTACTGGCTTCAGGACTGCTGGCAATCCAAGACCCAGTCCGGGCATGGTTGGTCAAACGGATGGCAGAAGGACAAAGCGCGAAATTGGAACAATGGACCTGGCTACCGATTGGTCTCGCCTCCATCTACGGCGGATACTTTGGCGCCGGCTTGAGTGTCATCATCCTCTCAGCCCTGGGACTCACCCTCGAAGATTCCCTGACGCGCCTCAACGCCCTCAAACAGGCAATCTCATTCGCAGTCAACATCGCCGCGGCGATCTTCTTCCTCTTTTCTGGTCATGTCTTATGGACAGTGGCACTGGTCATGGCAATTGGCGCGCTCATCGGCGGCAACCTCGGCGGACGGCTGGCTGGCAAAATCAAACCGTCCACGCTGCGGTGGACGGTGGTAACAATCGGCATGATCGTAGCGATCATCTATTTTGTGCGTTGATCTGACCTCAAAAAATCAAATACCAATACAACGCCGTTTCGTTCGGCTTGAAATTCCTCAACGTGAACTGATCAAAGCCTCCGAGGATAAAGCCGCAGGATTCATACAACTTGCACGCGGCGACGTTATCATCCTGCGTTTCGAGCATGATCCCCGGAAAGCGCCTCTCTCTTGACCATTGAATGGCAGCCTCCATCAGGGCTCTTCCCACGCCTTGACCACGAAACTCCGGGCTGACGATCAGATCATCGATGTAAGCGTAGCCGTTCCACCACGTAATGAGTTTGACCTGCCCGGCAAGTTTGCCATCCACTTCGGCAAGGAAGACAACTTTTTCATCGCTGTCCAACAATGTGGACAGGTCAACCTCATCAATGGGGATCTCTTTTTCGTACGGCTCCACAGGCGTCACCGCCCATGTCAATTTTCCGTGCGTCATATCCAGAATAACTTTAGAAGTGACTTCAAACTTTCGATTGACCTGATTGAATAGATGAGCTGATGTCTCATCCATTTTGCGAACTACCAAGCTCATATGTTTTATCCTTTCACATTCATCTGAATACCTGCCACCATGAAAATAACCTTGTCCGCTTCCTGAGCGAAGCGTTGATTGACCCAGCCCAGCGCATCACGGTACACCCGTCCCATCTGATAGGGCGGGACAAGGCTCAAACCAACCTCATTTGAGACAATCAACCAATCTTGTTCTGTGTTACGGATCGCAGCGAGGAGTTTCTCTGTCTCTGCCTGTGATGCCTGCATGAATGGCGCTTCGTCCACAAGGTCATCGTTGACAAATTGCATCAGAACATTCGTCACCCAAAGCGTGATGCAATCAAGGATGACCAAGTCTGATTTTATCTGCGACACACTTGGCACGATATGAAGCGGAAGTTCGAGCGTTTCCCAACCTGCCGGGCGCTCGGCTTTGTGCTTCTGAATCCGCGCGGACATTTCGTCATCGAAGACTTGGGCGGTAGCAATGAAGGTGACCGACTTGTGCGACTCTTCAGCAAGTTTCAACGCATAAGAGGATTTTCCACTGCGCGCGCCGCCCAGAATGAGGGTAATTCTGCTCATTCGGGTTTGCCTGCCAGGTGAGAAACATCGTTGAATAAATTCAACACGACACTATCCTCGTACACGGTCATTTCAGAAAGTGATGCTTGCGAAATGCGAAATTGCCAGTAACGGCTCAAGTCTACGCCGAGGGTAAGAGACAGGAGCGTTTGCATCGAGCCGCTGTGCCCAACGATGAGAATCGTCTCGTCTTTGTGCTTCGCTTTGATGTCATGAAAAGCGGCTTGGACTCGTTCCGCCAATTGTTGATGTGTCTCACCGTTGGGCGTGGAGATATTGAGCGCGTCTTTCATCCACGCATCGAAAAGCTCAGGCGAGTGCGCGGACATTTCTTCATACGTCATACCTTCCCAGTCACCAAAAGATAGTTCACGCAAGCGCGCATCAGGGTGGATGTAAAGTGAATGAAACGCGGCAATGGCTTTGGCTGTGTTCATGGCACGCGATAAATCGCTGGCATAGATGGCATGGATGGTTTCCGTCGAAAGGCGTTTGGCAAGTTGCTCTGCCTGACGGATTCCTTTTTCATTCAACGGAGTATCGCTCTGACCTTGATAACGGCGGGCGATATTCCAGTCCGTTTGACCGTGGCGGGTGAGGAGAAGTCTCATAGTATTTTCGCAGTGAAGGCAACAAGAGTCAGCATTTCAACCAGTGTGGTGACTGCGCCATAGATGTCACCGGTGAGACCGGGAATGAGGCGCATGGTATAAGCGGCAGTGAGAAAAGCAATCAACGCCGCGCCGAGCATGAAAATGAACCCCAACCAACCGAAGACAAACCACGAAGTGAGTCCAGTGATCAACGTGGCAATGATGATCTCGCGGAGGGTCACATTGCGCTTCATTTCGATTCCAAGCCCATCTTCACGCGCATATGGGAAAGCGTAGATCACAAGCGGAGATGCCCAACGCCCCAGCGTAGTCGCAAGCATGATGGATGGGAACAACAACGAAGTCGAAGAAAGAGCCGCGAACTTCGTCAACAAAACAAGAATACCGCCAATCGTCCCGAAGGCGCCCATGCGTGAATCCTTCATGATCTCGAGTCGACGTTCGGGAGTCCAGCCACCAAACAAGCCATCGAGTGAGTCCATGAAGCCGTCGAGATGGAAGAAGCGCGTGAAAGCGATCCATGCGATGAGCGTCAGCGCGGCAGAAACCAGCGACGGGAAGATCAGGTTTGCAAAATAGTTCACGCCATAAAGCACAAAGCCCAGCGTCACGCCGACGAGCGGAAACCAGCCCACAGCGCGACCCATCTCTTGCGAGGTGAACATGCGCTTGATGACAGTGGGAAAGATGGTGAGAAATTGGAAGGCAGCGATTATGGGTATCATGAAGTTTTTTTTACCACGAAGTGTCACAACGGAAGGTTTGAAACCTACCTTTGTGTTTAAGAATCCTTGTTGCTCACACCCGCTTCGCCAAATGTTGCCATATCACTCAACACTTTGCAAGCAGCTTCTGCCATTGAAATACCCAGCGCCGCACCAGTGCCTTCGCCAAGCCGCATATCCAAATCCAACAAAGGTTTCAAACCCAGCCAATCCAACATCAAGATGTGACCATTTTCTTTCGAGCGATGCGCCGCGATCAAATACTCTTTACATTGCGGCGCAAGCGTCACGGCGATCATCGCCGCCGCCGTCGAGATAAATCCATCGATCATCACCGGGATATGCTTCGAGGCGGCTGCGAGCATCACACCCGTCAGCCCACCGATTTCAAACCCACCGACTTTTGATAGCACATCAAGTCCATCGTTTGAATTGGGTTGATTAACCTTCAACCCATTTTCGATGACAGTGATTTTTCGTTTGAGCCCGTCATCATCTACGCCAGTGCCGCGCCCGGCAATCTTTTGAGGCGGGACATTCATCAACGCGCAGGCAATCGCCGCCGACGGTGTGGTGTTGCCAATGCCCATGTCGCCCGTACCGAGGATGTCTGCGCCTTTGGAGATTTCTGCCAATGCGACTTCAATTCCGCTTTGGATGGACTCCTCCGCCTGCTCGCGCCTCATGGCTGGACCTTGAGCCAGATTCATCGTCCCCGAGCCGACTCTCCGCCGAATCAGATTCGCATCCGCTGATGGAATATCGTTTGCCACGCCCATGTCCACCACGACAACACGCGCACCGACATGACTCGTCAACACATTGATCGCCGCGCCACCATTCAAGAAATTCAATACCATTTGTGGCGTCACTTCCTGCGGGTAGGCGCTCACCCCTTCGTCAACAACGCCATGATCGCCTGCCATCACGATCACGGCTTTATCTTTGATCACAGGGATGGGTTTGCGTTGAATCCCAGCCAGTTGAACCGATAGTTCTTCCAGTCTTCCCAAGCTGCCTGTCGGCTTGGTGAGCTGGTTCTGCCGCTCGCGTGCCGCTTTCATCGCGGACTCGTCGAGCGGTTGGATGTGTTTGATGGTTTCAGTGATGTTCATAGATTTCTCCATATCATTGCTTCGGGCTTTGCCCTCGCAATAACTTATTAGAACTCGATTCCCGCCTGAGCTTGAATGCCTTGCTCATATGGATGTTTGACAAGCGTCATTTCGGTCACCAGATCGGCTTGGTGGATCAACGCCTCGGGGGCAGACCTGCCTGTGATGATGAGATGCAACTCAGAGGGTCGGTTGAGGCGCAGCCATTCCAATACTTCAGCGACATCCAGCCAGTTGTAGATCATGGTGTAGGTAAATTCATCCAGCACGATTAAGTCGTAATTTCCGCTGACAATTTTTTCCTTGGCAATCTCCCAACCGTGACGGGCACGCGCGATGGTTTCATCCATGTCTTTGGATGTCCACGTAAAGCCGTCGCCAGTGGTGAGCCATTCGATGCCGAGTTTTTTCGCGGCTTTGATCTCACCCCATTGACCCGTCTCTGCTTTGATGAATTGAATTACGCAAATGCGAAAGCCGCGTCCCCAGGCGCGCAGCACGGTTCCAAACGCCGATGTGGATTTCCCTTTGCCATCGCCAGTGTTGACGATGAGTAATCCCTTTTTGATTTTTGATGTCATCTCAATTTCCTTTTTCAATGGGGAGTAAGTCCGTATAAGCAAAACCGTCGCGCGTGATCGTTTCGCCCACTTGAATCGGAATCGGGTGAGCGAAGATGGGAGCGTCAAAACAGAAAGTATGGAACTCGCCATTCTCACCGCATGGGTCAACATTTGCGGGAAGGTTATTGAGCAGGTGTTCATCATACATTCGTCCTGCAAACGCAGGGTCAAGCTGTTTGAGGTCTACCGTGGTAAGAACGGTATGCAAATTGCTTTGCAGCATTTCCTGAGCGAGGGCTTTTGTATCATCCCGTGTGCGCCAGATGGGAAAGATCGGCTGAATACCTGTGTTTGCCATCATACGTTCACGATAAGCGCGGATATCTTCAAGGAATAGGTCGCCAAATGCAACCTGGGTCACACCTTCGGCATGCGCCCGTTCGATGATGACGCGCATTCTCGCTTCATATTCTTCATTCGAGCATGGGAATGGCAACGGCACAGACCAAAGCGGAATACCAGTCGCTTCCGCCTGTCTTTCAACCAGTTCCATGCGCACACCATGCATGGCAACACGATTGTTCGTCTCGTTGAAG
>JAHDWC010000065.1 GCA_023382575.1 Anaerolineales bacterium | reverse complement strand
AATGCTCATCATCAACACGCTGTATTTGCAAGCGTACCCGTCCGTCGGTTTGAACGTCGCCTGGGTGGGAATTGCGGCAGTGACGTTAGCAAATAAAAGCAGACGATAGACCATGGCTTTCCATGGTCTATCGTCCAGCGTCAACGAACTACATCCCCTGAGTACTTGTCCGCAAACAGCGCAGGTTGACCGCCCGTATGCCAAAAGAGAATCGTTTCGTCCTTTTTGAAGAATCCCTTGCGGATTAAATCAATCATCCCCGCCGCGGCTCTACCTGTGTAGACGGGGTCTAGCAGCAAGCCTTCGTGTTTGGCGAACAAGTGAATTGCTTCGCGCTCGCCTTCGCCAAACACACCATAGCCTGCCTGGCAATAATCTTCTGTCGCCAAGACATCGTTGCGCGAAAATTGAATCCGCTCGCCAAGTTTTTCGCTGGCACGAGAAGCCAAGTCGGAGACGTGTGATTTCAGTTCTTCTTCCGGCTCGTCAATGCTGATTCCTAACACTTTTCCTTTATAGCCAAACAAACGTTGACCCAACACTAACCCGGCATGCGTCCCGCCGGAGGATGTACCGAAGACGATCCAATCTGCGCGGACGTTCTGTTTCATAAATTCTTCCATCGCAAAGGTGTAGCCCATCGCACCAGTTGGACTGGAACCGCCATACGGAACGAGATATGTTTTTTTCCCAGCAGCAACCGCATCATCAAAGGTCTTTTGCAGAGTCTGGTCGCGGTAAGCGCGGTCTTCCACGGTGATAATCTCCGCGCCAAAGAGTTGGTCAAGCAGGAGATTGGCAGAGGCTTGTTGCGGTTTGATACCGGTCAGCACCAGCTTGCACTCGAAGCCATATCGCGCCGCTGCCGCCGCGGTTTGACGGCAGTGATTGGACTGCATTGCCCCGCCTGAAATGAGCAAGTCCGCGCCTTGTTCGCGGGCTTCGGCGATGAGGAATTCCAGTTTGCGAGTCTTGTTGCCGCCGAATGCCAGCCCAGTCTGGTCGTCGCGCTTGACGAGAATGCGTGGTCCACCAAGAACGGCGGTCAAGTTGGGGAGCTCTTCAATCGGGGTCGGCAGATGAGCGAAGTTCAATCGTGAAATAGTCATTACGCACCTCCAACAACTTGCTTCGTCTTTTCCTTGCCACGTGACCTCATGAAATTCAATACACGTGGCATCACATCCGAATACATCGCATACCAGAACTTACTCGGAGCAAAATCATACGCGCCGAGAGTCCGCACCACTTCACCGCCCAAACCTTCCTTGAAGCGATACACGCCCCACATCGAGTCGCTTTCGTCGAAGACATCCGGCGCGCCCCACAGGTCGTAGGTCAGGCAGCCATGTGCCTTGGCGTGTTTCATCGCCACCCACTGCAAAAGATAGGTCGGCATTTTTTCCCGGTGTTTATCGCGAGACATTCCATAGACATAATATCCGCGCCCGGCGAACATGAATAAAAATATTGCCGCCACAGCTTCCCCATCCACTTCGGCAATCAATGGCACAGCAGATGGTTCACTCGATTGCATGAACATCTTCCACACGGTCAAATAATACCCCTCATCACGGATCACAAATCCATCGCGTACCGAAGTTTCAGCATACATCTTATACAACGCAGGCAAATCCTCTAAATTGCCTACACGCACAACAACACCCTTCTTCTCCGCGAGGCGCACGTTGTAACGCGTCTTCTGTTTCATGCGCATGAGGATTTCGTCTTCACTGGCGGATAGATCAACCATGACCGTATTACAGAACTGGATCTGGTCGGATGACTCGACCCAACCCCTGCGCCTCAAATCGGACCTCACAGCCTGTCCGCTGCTTTCTGTGACTTCATCCACGCTGGCAGGGACTCCGCGTCCCAGCACTACATCCGGGTCGAGTTTCAGGAAGATCGCGCCTTGTTTCTTTGCAAAGGATTGCAAGTCGTCCAACACCCGCTTACGAAGGGACTCATTCGTCCAATCCATGAGCGGACCCTTGGGGGCATAGAAGATGGAGAAGCGGCGAAGAGCAGTGCGCTTGAGGATGAGTGCAGCGGCGACAATGTCGCCAATATCCAGTGACCCGTTTTCAGTAGTTTGAGAGACGGTAAATTTTCCGTTAGCCGTCCAGACAGCATAATAGGGAACCCAGCCATACTTCGCCTTGACCTGTCCCCATTCGTAGGTTTGTAGAAAGTGCGGGTCGGGAAGGGTCGAAACAATAGAATTCCAAGAAGATAAAGTCATAGAGATTAGATACTCATCCAATTTTTTCTATTCTGAATATCTGAAACAATACTATGGTATCCGGGATAAATAAAAGAAGGAGAGATATCTAACTGAGCCAACAAACGGAGTAACTCGACAGCCTCAGTTACTGGCAGGGATAATTTTATTAGTTTACAACTATCAACATCTCGACTTTGAGAATGTGAGGCTATGTTCTCCAAAATCATATCAAATGGCAAGTATTCCCCATCTCGTTCATTAGTATATTCAGGATGAACTAAAGTAAATACACCTTGTTGGGCTTTTAAGTTTGGGTTACCTGCCCCTGGCGCCGTGATACCCTTTAGCGAGTATTTATCCTTTACATAAGAAGTACGAAGCCCAAACCATGGATAATAAAAGCCCCAAACTACGACTGGAGAAACCTTACTTCCATTTTTTGCAGCAGTATCAAACTTAATCCCACCTTCAGCAGCAAAATACGCTGCACAAAGCGGGGACAATGTCCAATCCAACAACCTAGTTGGCACACCATAATGTTGTGCTAACGCTGTTAAAGACAAAACTTTACTTGATGTGATCCACGTAACTGGTTCTTTATTGATAACGTAATGATTTAGTCTAGCATCATTCAGTGCAGATCGCATTTCTTGAGAATCATCAGGTATCGGATAACCTCGCTTATCAGCTATTGAGAAAAAATCAAGTAAAAAATCCCTCTCGGCAACAAGTAAATCTTCGTACGTTTCGACACTATTACTTGTCATTGATTTAATTTTATTTCTACCCTCTTCATCTTTACGAAAAAGCGAAGGTATCAATTTCCAATCTTGGGCTTGCCCTCTAAATAACCAAGTTGAAGTTAATATATCACCACGAAAATATTTACCCGTAGGCAGAATTGCATGCAAAAAATCTTGCGCTGTTAAGTAACTTTCCTCGATATATTCAATTTTAGCCATTATTATCCTCCTCTACTTATATACCAAGTATATACCCAGTACAAAAGCGGATTGTAAACTCGGTCCAACGCCTGCGCAGCGCGTTTCAACTGCCCGCCAAAGCCGCGTTTGAAGCGGTAGACGCCCCACAAACCGTCGTGGCGGGATTCAAATTGCGCTTCGAGTGTTTCTTCGTTCTCATCGGGGACACCCCACAGGTCGTATTCTTCACAGCCGCGCGCCTTCGCCCAGCGGATGGCTTCCCATTGCAGGAGATAAGTAGGCATGCGGTTGCGTTCTTCGTTGTTGGAAGCGCCATACACGTACCACGCACGCTTGGCGTTAGCGAAAACCATGAGCGAAGCCAGCGGCTTGCCTTCGTATTCTGCAACGAGCAATTCACACGTCCCTTTCGGGTGGAAGAGGTCGTAAGCACGTTGATAATATTCTTTGGAATGCACACCAAAGCCATCGCGCCCGCCGGTGACGGTCATCATCGCGTGGAAAGCAGCGATATCGTCCCATGCACGGACGGTCACGCCTTTTTTCTCTGCCAAGCGGATGTTATAGCGGCATTTGGGTTTCATTTTCGCCAAGATATCTTCTTCGCTTGCGTTGATGTCGAGGGTGATGGTGCGGGGCGGTTGGATATTATGTTTGGAAATGATGAAGGATGAAGGATGAAGGATGAATTCATCTGTCCATGCGTCTGGTTCGAGTTTGAGGAAGACTGCACGGTTCTTTTTACAAACAGAATCGATCTCACGCCAAAACTGGTCACTGGTCGCTGATAACTGGTCACTGCTCACTTTCGGCATGTATGCGATCGTGAATCCCAGCGGCAGGCGGCGGAATAAAATTTGCACGCCGACATTTCCTGAAATAATGCGGATGGGTTTCCAGCCGAACCCCTCTTTTAATTCACCCCACTCGCCCATCTGCAAGAGATGCGTGTCAGGAGACTTCGCCAGAAACTGATTCCATTCAGCAAGCATCACTTCGGTCATGATTGCACCGAGCTGGAGGGTAGGAAATGGTTGATGGTCTGAATCAGGTCAGAGGTCCGGGAGTGAAGCGCGAGGTCTGAGAGTTTATCCAACGTTTGAGCGAGCGCGGAGCCGTCCACATGTTCCTCTTTCGACATGCGGAAAATTTCCGAGTGTTGGGTGCGTTCAAAATCCACACCATCTTCGAGCAAGTCTTCGCGCAGTTTTTCGCCGGGACGAATGCCGGTGGTTTGAATGTCGATGTCGCGATAGGGTTCGAGACCGGAGAGGCGAATGAGGTCTTCGGCGAGATCGAGAATGCGAACCTGCTCACCCATATTGAGCATAAAAACTTCGCCGCCTGTGCCCATGCAAGCGGCTTGCAAAACGAGATGCACGGCTTCGGGGATGATCATGAAATAACGATACATTTCAGGATGCGTAATAGTGACGGGTCCGCCGCGCGCGATTTGATTTTTGAACGTGCGCACGACACTGCCGCGACTGCCGAGCACGTTGCCAAAACGCACAACTGAATAAGGCAGGTTGTTGCGCTGCGCCGCGTCGAGGACGGTGAGCTCGGCGAGACGTTTGGTTGCGCCCATCACACTGACCGGGCGAACGGCTTTATCGGTAGAGATGAGCACGAGTCTTTCCACCCCATGCCTGACCGCTGTTTCGACGATGTTCTTCGTGCCGAGCACGTTGTTCGTGACCGCTTCTTCGACATTGGCTTCCATGAGCGGAACATGCTTGTGCGCTGCCGCGTGAAAGACAACTTGCGGTTTGTGTTGGTTAAATATTTTTTCGATGCGATTCAAATCGCGGACATCAGCAATGACGGCTTGCAGATTGAGTGAAGGAAAATCGTTCTTGAGTTCTTGCAAAGCTTCGAAGATGCTGTTCTCGCCGTGACCAAGCAAAACGAGTTCGGTCGGGTTCCAGCGCGCGAGTTGACGGCAAAGTTCACTGCCAATCGAGCCGCCCGCGCCCGTGACAAGAATGCGTTTTCCACCGAGTGTCGCGCCGATGAGACGGTCATCAATTTTTGCGGGTTCGCGGCGCAGAAGGTCGGTGATGTCCACTTCACGCAGACGGTTCACACTGACCTTGCCGCCGAGTAGTTCATAAAAACCGGGGATGATGCGTGAGGTGATTCCGCGTTTGCGACATTCATCGTTGACAAGGCGAATGATATGTCCCGGCGCGGATGGAATGGCGATGATAACTTCGTTCACTTGTTTGGAGTCGAGCGTGTTTGCCAGTTGGTCGATCTTGCCGATGACGGTCACGCCGTAGATGTTGTGATTCTGCTTGGCAGGGTCATCATCAAGAAAGCCCACAGGGATGAGGTTGAGTTGGGAAGACTTCTGCAACTCGCGCACCACGAGCGCGCCCGCATCGCCTGCGCCGAGAATAAGCGCATGGCGGGTTTTTGCATTCGCCTGCACAGACGATTGTTCAGCAAGGATGCGCAAAACGAAACGCGAGCCGCCAATGAGGATGAGCGAAATGAGCCAGTCAATGCCGAGCGCAGAGCGGGGCATGCCAGGCTTGATGAGGTCAAAGCCAATGAGCAGGAGCATGACTCCCGAGGTCAGCACCGAAGCGGTTGTGACGGCAAAAGTGATGAGCCGCAGTTCATTCGTGCTGGCATAGACCCATAGGCGGCGATAGAGTCCAAAGAAGTAATAGGTGGGAATCTTGACGAGCAATGCCACCGCACACATCACCAGCGCGGCGGGAAAATAGAACGGCAATTCGCTCACATCCAGCCGTAACGCAAAACTGCCCAACACCGAAACAATGGTGAGGGCAAGGTCGCCGATTAAGACGAAGCGATTGCGGACGTGAGGACGGGAGGACATTTAGAATGCAAAAGGTAGAGCATGGAATCTAGCAAGTAGTAAATAGTGACTATTGCTGACTTACCATTTATGAACTTCGCATCGATTCCACGGCTTCATACAAGCCATCTGCCAATGAAACCTGCGGTTTGTAGCCGAGCATGTCCATGATCTTTTGGGGTGTGCCAATGGAACGATAGATGTCACCGGCGCGTGGTTCGGCGTGGACATGTTTGGGCGCGTTCGGAAAGAATTCGTAGAGGATGTCGAGCAGGTCAAGCAGGCGAGTCTCGACACCAGTGCAAACGTTGAAAATTTGTCCCGGCGCGGCGGGGTGTTCGGCAGCAATCAAATTGGCTTGCACCACATCGCGCACGTTGACCAGATCACGACTCTGACCGCCATCGCCATAAATGGTGATGGGCTTGTTATCCAACATGCGGCGGATGAAGATGGGCACGGCGGCGGCGTACATCGAGTCAGGTCGCTGACGCGGACCGTAGACATTGAAATAACGCAATGCAACCACTTCAAAGTTGAACGATGAAGTGTAAAGTTGGCCGTAGAGTTCGTCCACGCGCTTCGAGGCGGCGTAGGGTGATAGCTGTCGCAGTGGAGTATCTTCCGAAAGCGGATAAGCTTCCGAGTCGCCGTATACGGCGGCACTGGTGGCGAAAACGGCACGCTTCACCCCTGCCTTGCGGGCGGCTTCAAACAAAGTGGAAGTTCCGGTCACATTGACATCGAAACATTCCTGCGGCTTTTCCATCGACTCCGGCACCGAAACAAACGCCGCTTCATGGAAGACAATCTCCATACCTTTGACAGCTTTAGCAACCGCATCTGCGTCGCGCAAGTCACCTTCAATGATCTCCACATCCAAGCCTTTGAGGTTTTCATGTTTGCCGGAGGAAAAATTATCAAACACGCGGACGGAATGTCCGAGTTCGAGTAAAGTGCGGGAAATATGTGAACCAATAAACCCAGCACCACCAGTCACCAGATATTTCATAAATTATCTCCCAGTTCTTCTTAAGACAGTTCCAATCGTTCGCAATACGATACTAAAATCCATCCCAAGAGTACGATGTTTAATGTAGTACAAATCATATTCAAGTTTAACCACCGTCTCTTTGACGGTGGCAACATATCCGTAGTTGATCTGCGCCCAACCAGTGAGTCCCGGCTTGACCAGTAAACGCGCACGATAAAACGGAATCTGCTTCTGATATTCCGCCACCAATTCAGGCCGCTCCGCGCGCGGACCGACGAGACTCATCTCGCCGCGCAGCACATCCCAAAATTGGGGCATCTCATCGAGGCGGGTCTTGCGCAGGAAATTTCCGACCTTGGTAATGCGTGGATCATTCTCCTCAGCCGCTTTGATGCCTTCGGCTTCGGCGTTTTGCGTCATGGTGCGAAACTTGAGGATATTGAACAGCTTCGCACCTTTCCCCAACCGCGGCTGGGAATAAAAAACCGGAAAACCCGTTTCGAGGATAATGGCAATCGCAATGAATGGAAAGACAAACAGGAATGCCAATGTACCGACAAAACCGCCGAAGATGTCCATCATCCGCTTGAGGAATTCGTACAGTCCGCTGACCCGCACCTGATCCACGAACGAGCGAATCACCCAGTCCGTTTCAAGGTGCTCGATCGGCACACGCTGCGTCAATTCCTCATACATGATGGGCATACGCGTCACTTCGATGCCGCGTTCCTGCACATCCAAAACAGTTTGAAAGGTCTCGCCTTTGATCTCGCCTGTGATGGCAATGACCACATCGGAAATGCGATAATCTTCTACCAGATCAAGCAGGTGCTCACTATCCCCCAAGACCCCAAAGCCATGATATGACTTTCCACGTTTGGCGGGATCATCGTCAATGAAGCCGATGATGAGAAAAGGCGGCGGATTCAACTTGCGATACGCCTCGACAAGTGTGCGTCCTGCCTTGCCTGCCCCCACAACGAGCACCCGCCGCATCAAACCAGACGAGGTGTAGAGTCGGATGTAGATGGCGCGCCAACCCAAAGTCAAGAAAGAGGCGAGGACGAGGAATGCGCCAATTGCAATACGAGGCAGAGAGTTCGGGTCGGTGTTGATCGTAAAGACCAGCGAGTATCCCAACAATCCCAACACGGGTGCAACAGCGATACTGCGCAGGGTTTTTCGCCAATTGGATGCCGTGTGGATTTCGTATGAATCCACCATCAATAGGACCCAGACTAGCGGCAACACATAAAACCAGGGTGGAACTTCGATCTGAATGATGCGCTGTGCAATATTAGGCTTGACGCCGCTCTCGATCAGACGATAGAGAGAGTATTGGTACCAAAAATAGATCGCACCCGCCATGGCAGCAACGGATGCAATAAAATCTCCCACCAGCAAAATGGTGCGTTGTTCACTTGGTCGTAGTCGCAGTGACGGACGGTATATATCAGCCATTCTTGAACATGCTCGAAATACCGCTCCAAAGAAAGCCTGCGCCCCAGGCAATATGCATGGTCGCAATGGCAAGCGGCAGCCCCCAGATCAAAAATCCTTTCCTTGTCTTCATCGCCAGCTTTAAACCGGCAAGTCCCAATACAAAAAAATACGAGAATAATTGCAACGCCAAAAGATAACGGGCAATGGGCGCTCCTAAGGATAACACACTCAACGTCAGCAAAATGAGAACGA
Source organism: Anaerolineales bacterium (assembly GCA_023382575.1). Taxonomy (GTDB): domain Bacteria; phylum Chloroflexota; class Anaerolineae; order Anaerolineales; family Villigracilaceae; genus Villigracilis. Next base: position 10,745 of record JAHDWC010000065.1, on the reverse strand, counting down.
AAACCGGCGGCAATGCCTGACGCCATCGCAGCGTGTGCGGATAACGTTTGAGCATTTTGAACTTCCAAAAACCGTAACGCCAATATTGAGCAGCGAGTTTTCCAAAGGTGCTGCGTGAAAAATACACCGAGCGAATGGCCGGATCGAGCCAGACCGTTCCGCCCGATTCGCGCACGCGTGTATTGAATTCGTAATCTTCGTTCGACAAAAGAGTCTCATCGAATGCGCCAATTCGCTGGATCAACTCCCGGCGAAACGAACCGAATGGGACGGTATCCACCGCTCCCGCCTTGGCATTGAGGCGATACATCGCATCACCCACTCCCAGCGGATGCGCCGCCGCAAACGAAATCGACTCCGCCACCCACGTCTCTGCGCCAGGGCGGATCTCCCACACGCCGCCCACATTATCTCCCTTTCCAGTTTGATGCGCTTCCACGCAGCGCTCCACATATTCGGGGATAGGCATGGAATGGGCATCCAAGCGGACAAAGAGCTCGCCGCGCGACTCACGAATGGCTTGATTCACACCAGATGGAATCGTCCGCGCCTGATTATCGACCACACGAACTGACAGGTCGCCATGTTCCTTTTGGAATGCAGTGATTACATCCCGCGTCGCATCCGTAGACAAGCCATCCGAAATCACCACTTCCATCTTCGCCAGCGGATAGGTCTGCGCGCGCAGAGCCTCCAACAATTTGCGGATGGTGGACTCTTCGTTGTAACAGGGAATGATGACGGAAACAAATGGCAGATTGGTCATTCTGGCAGGGGACATGAATGCTCGCCGCCAATCGTTCTGCGGCGAGACCTTTCAAAAGAAGTCAATTGAAATGCAAACCTAGGCGAGCAAAGCCACAGCTTCGATCTCCACCAACCCACCCTTTGGCAACCCAGCCACTGCGATGGTGCTGCGGGCGGGCGGATTTTCGGCGAAGAATTCCGAATAGACTGCATTCATCTTTGGAAAATCCGCCATATCTTTGAGGAAAACGGTCGTCTTCACCACATGTCCCAGGCTGGACCCAGCCGCCTCCAACACGTGACTGAGATTGGTCAACACCTGACGGGTCTGCTCTTCCACGCCGCCGGAAATCAATTCCATGGTGGCAGGGTCAAGGGCAATCTGCCCGGCAGTGAAAACCATCGCGTCGGTACGAATGGCTTGCGAATAGGGTCCAATGGCTTTGGGCGCTTTTTCGGTCTGGACAACTTTTTTAGTCATGAATACCTCACGTTGAATTCAGTGCCTGCTATTTTAATACAAAACCGGGCAAAACTACGGCGTCGGCAGAACAATCGGCGTCAGCGTAACCGTCGGCTGTGGGACGGGCGTTGGCGCGAGTTCCACCCATCCGCTGTAGGCGAAATACTCCGAGAGGAATTGCGTCCGCTCGCGCTCATTCATCGGGCGCGGACGGGAGAAATCTTCCAGCATGGCAGTCAACAATTCGGTGCCGAGATATTTCCCGTCGTAGAAAACGTGGCGGTCAATGAACTCGCGACGCGTCTCGTCGATGACAGAGCCGTCAGGCATTTCGTAGGTCATCTGGTCGAAGAATAAATTCCCCAACCCAAAATGGATGAATGCATCGCCGCGGAATTCCATCAAATGTGGATAGTGCGCCTGGCTGCCGCTGACAATTGTTGCTCCTGCATCCGCAACAGCATGGAAACCTTCGTCATGTTTGTAGCATGGACCGTAGTGATAACACTCTTCATGCTGGAACGTAAAAATCACCATATATCCTTGCGCGGTCACATCCTGAATTTGTTGCGTAAAAAATTCATAATCGCAGTCGGCCGCGCCAGGTTTGATATCCGTCGCTTTTACAAAATCATAGGAAATCTTCCCATTACAACCCATGAATGCGATCTTATTGCCGTTCACTTCCATCAACACCGGTTGGCGTGCCTCTTCTTCATTCGCGCCACCGCCATAATATGGAATATTATTCTGCTTGTACATTTCCAACGTGTCACGCATGGCTTGCGTGCCGCGGTCGGCGAAGTGGTCGCCCGTCAATTCAACAATATCCGTACCCACATATTGGAGCAATTCCAAATATTTCGGGTCACTGCACAAGATGAAATTTTTATGTCCCGGCTGCGGAGGCGGACATGTCGGGTCAAATGGCACTTCGTTGCTGATATGGGTCACATCCGCATTCGCAAGCCAATCGTGAATCAACTCCCCGGGGCGCGTCACCCCTTTGGTCTCCATCGTGAACGCTGTCGCGCGTACCATCGCCGTCACGCCGGTCATCACCACGGTTGCCAGTTTCGACTCGTCGCGATTCGAGGCAGGCAATTCAAATGCCGAGCCGGTCAATCCGAACGTCACTTTCAATGGATACAAACTCGCATCAAACTCTTTATGAATCGGCGATTGACCATCCACGGTTAATACTTTCCATTTGGGTTGAATATCTTCAAACGGGATGATCGCCGGGCTAAAGGGCTGAGTCCACGCCTCATCCAAAAACTGCTCGGAGGCAACGGTTCTGACCGCGCCGGAAGCTGGCTCGCCCCAAATGGCAGTCAACGCCCTGAGAGTGGATTCTGCCATGAGAAGCGGCTGCCCGTTCGAGGTCAGAGTGGATGCGCCTTGCCAAATAGAATTTAATTCTGCGGAGGTGACTCCATCCATCACCGTTGGAAACGGCGCGACAAGGGCATAAATCCAAAGCGAGCCTGAATCGGCGACATCCAGTTTTTGGGTGGCGGCTTCAGGAGAGGCAACAATAGGCAAGCCTGAAAGTTTGGCGGTTTCGCGCAAATCATCGGGCACAGATGGGCTCACCCACAATGCCTCTGCGACTGGCAAAAGCGTGGAAGTTGGCTGAGCGGTAGGCACAGCGGTTGATGCGACTGGTGCTTGAGTCACAACGGGAGTTCCGCAAGCGGCCAATAAAAAAGTAAGGACGAGGAATAGTGAAAGTTTCTGCATGGGTTTCCAAAAGAAAAGTACGAAGCGTAACGCCTCGCACTTATACATGGTTTGGCTTAGACGAGCATGAACGTTAGTGTACTACTACTTTCGCCAGCGTGTAGGACTTGAGCGCATCTTCATCAACCGTGACGCCCAAGCCGTAACCCGTTGGGACATCAATAGTCGAGTCAGCATTGAGGACAAAACGCTCATGGGTAATGTCGTGCTTATAGTAGCGATCTGAAGCAGAGACATCGCCCGGCAATGTGAAATTCGGCATGGACGCCAGCGCAAGATTCGAGGCGCGCCCAATACCAGTCTCTAACATGCCGCCGCACCAGACGGGCATTTGATTCTGTTGGCAAAGGTCATGCACCATCACGGCTTGACTTAATCCGCCCAACCTGCCGGCTTTGATGTTGATGATCTTGCAGGCGTTCATCTCGATGGCGTAGCGTGCATGACGTGGCGAGAGGATGCTTTCATCGAGGCAGACCGGCGTTTTGAACTTCGCCTGGAATTTGTGATGATCCCAAATGTCATCTTCAAACAAGGGTTGTTCGATGAGCAGGAGGTTCAAGTCATCAAGTGGTTTGAGGCGATCAGCATCTTCCATCGAGTAGGCGGAGTTGGCATCCACTTGCAGGCGCAGATTCGGAAAAGCTTTGCGGACAGCTTGCGCATCTTCCACATCCCGTCCCGGTTTGATCTTGATCTTCACGCGCGCATAGCCTTGATTGACATACTCTGTGACGGTTTCGACCAGTTTTTGCGGCGAGGCTTGGATCCCAACTGAAACACCCACTTCCACTTTGTCTCGCACGCCTCCGAATAATTGCCGAAGCGACTTGCCTTCGCGCTTGCCAACCAAATCCCAGAGCGCCATTTCCACACCTGCTTTGGCAAGTTGATGTCCGCGGATGCCTATCACGCGATTCTGAAAATCAAGCGCATCTTTGACATCCTGTCCAAGAAGCAGAGGGGCGACAAAATCTTTGAGAATATGCATGGACGTACCCGTGGTCTCGTAGTTGTAGCCGGGGTCACGGGTAGCGACACACTCTCCATAGCCGGTCAAACCTTCAGAGCGGATTTCGATGATGACGCATTCACGGTCTGTTTCGCGCCCGAAGGAAGTTTCAAACGGCGAGACAAGCGGCATGGAAATATGGTGAAGGATGATGGATTCGATTTTCATTTTGTTTTCCAAAAAAGACCCTAAAGGTCTTGGAGACTTTTAGGGTCTGATCGCTAGGTATTATTGTTTTCCGCCTCGTCTGTGACCTTGATGCCCTTCAAGGCATCATCGAGGCTGGTGGATTCCAATTTCATGCCGGGAGCGGGAGTCCCGCAATATGGGCAAATATTCCACGGGAGTTCCATCAACTTGGCGCAGTTATGACATGTCTTCTTCAGTTTGGTATGACAGTTCGGACAAACCTGCCAATCTTCTTTGACACGTCGCTCACAGCCTGGGCAAAGTGGAAGGTCTTCCAAAGCTTGCAGCAAGGCTTCCTCTTCCAATGTGCGTTGATACTCCTCCTCCAGAGTCCGAGGCGGGCGAAGGATGAGATAGACCAGCACGCCAGGCAAATTCAACACAGCTACAAGCAGTGCGGCGAGAGTCTGCACCAACGGGTCACGCGCGCGTGAGCGAATGTCGCGATAGGTCCACACCACAAGGCTGATCCACAAGGCGACGAGGAACGCGCCTGCAAAGGCGGTTAACACGAGGGTGAGGCTGCTAAGGAAAACGGGATCAAAGGTCATGAGAACTCCGAGGTAGGTTCATTTTAATGCATAACCTAGGGCGTTTGAAATTCAAAACGCCATTCCGTGCCATTTTGGATCTGTGTCGAAGTCACGCCCATCACTTGATAAAACGTTTGTCCGGGGCGCAGATAAATAGGCGTGCCATCCAAATGTGTAAGCAGAATGGGCTGGTCAATAGAAGTGCGACTCCAACGGGCTGGAATGGCAACTCCATCGCGGAAAACATACGCGTTGCCAAAATCGATCAACGAAGGATTATAGACTTCATCTTCCGCCTGATTTTGATTGGTGAAAATATAGGGCACGAACAACATAACCACATTTTCCGTTGTGACCGGTTCGCGAGCATAATCGTCGAACAAAGGCTCATACACCTCAACCTTGCGAAAGCTCACCAAGTCTTTGGATTCTTGATAACGGACATAAACATTCTTATCTGCGTCATATTGCCAATAGCTGTAGTTATAGACTGAATAGAAGTTATAAATGCGCGTCACTTCCAACGGGGAAGTTGGCATTTCTTCAGAGAAGAATCCCCCGCTGATGGTTTGTGGGTTGTTGTCGTATCCTCTGCGTTCCACGCAAGCATCCCATTTGGTGGCATTGAAGAAAACATTGTTATATGAGTCGCGTTTGTACGGTCCCATAAAATATGGTGGACAATTACCAAACCCCACGGTCACAAAGCGCTCGCTGATATCAAGCTCGTTGAAGTGATCCAGCTCACGTGGATCTGCGCCTTTGAAGAACAGGAAGGAATGATACATTCGCACGAGATGTTCATCGAAGTAGCGCCCCGAGCGGACGGGGCCGACACGCTCTGCCTTATCAATATTGCTCCAAAAAATACCCACAAAACGGGTATCTCCCCATTCGATGTAGTATTCGTAGACCACATCTGCAAGCGTCAACCCCGATTGCGGACGAACATAATCGGGCGAGTTCCCGATTTTGATGGCAAGCGGACGGCGCTGTAAAAACGCAGGGTCATCCACGGGCAGTCCTGTCAGCGGATTATAGGTTAGCAGGCCGCTAACGGCAGATGGGGCGACGTCTACAGGTACGGAAATATCCAGTGGAACGACATATTTCGTCGGGTAGGGTGTGAAGGTTGGCGCGGGTTGGGGCGTGGGAATATCAAGATAGGGGTTCGGGGAGTTTTGCGGCTGAAACGGCGTCGGCGTGGGAATATTGTTCGAGGAAACAGAGACAGGCGTCGGGTCTGAGACAGAGGCGGGAACGTTGGGAGCGCAGGAGATTACCAGTATTAATGTCAAACCCCAGAGGAGAATATATCTCCATGAGAGTTGTTTTTTCCAAAAAATCATGGGGATGATTGTACCAAAAGCAAAGGGGCAAATTCGTGCGGCAATAAAACTGATACAATTAAGGCCTTCCATGTTGATTCTGATTTCCTGTCTTTTACTTTTTGTCACGACGCTGGCATTGGTCTTGCTGCGTGTGCTTCAGCCGAATGCGCGGTATGCCTGGCTGGTGGCGGCGGGTGGAGCGCTGTTGGCAATGATCAGCGTGTTCGTGTGGCTGACGCAAATGCCCTTTGACCTGATATTGCCTGCCTGGCAGCCAGTGACGTTGTTCATGACGCCGATCCTTTTTCGAGCGGATGGGGTTTCGTGGGTGCTGGCGATGAGTGTGGTGGCGCTGACGTTATCCGTCATGTTGACTTCAGTGACGCGGCAGGTGTTTGTCAATTCGCTCTCTTGGGCCGGGATGTTGGCATTGGGCGGTATGGGCATCCTCGCGGCGACGGCCAACAATCCGCTGACGCTGTTGTTGGTGTGGGCGTCTGTGGATTTGATTGAGTTGTTTTCGCAATTGAGTTCAGTAGAGGGCGAAGCCAACAACGAACGCGTTGTGATTTCGTTTTCGACGCGTGCTTTTGGAATTGGTCTGTTGATCTGGGCGAACATTCTTAGCATCGCAGGCGGAAGCACCTTCGATTTTCAATCCATGCCGGCAAATGCAGGCATTTTTCTTGTCATCGCCGCCGGTTTACGTTTGGGCGTGTATCCTTTGCATTTGCCATATTCGGCTGAGTCCGTTTTGCGGCGCGGATTTGGCACCGGTTTGCGGCTAGTGGGAGCCGCCGCCAGTTTGAGCGTGCTGGGACATGTTCAAATCCTGCCGACCAATTTCACGCCATTCTTGATATTCCTTGCTATTGTCGCTGCCATCTATGGTGGCTGGATGTGGCTGCGCGCACCAGACGAATTGAACGGACGTCCATATTGGGTGATTGGCGTGTCATCGCTGGCGATCCTGTCTGCGCTGAGTGGGAATCCCATCGGTGTGGCGGCGTGGAGCAGCGCTTTGGTGCTCGTGGGCGGCGCACTCTTTCTCGCTTCAGTCCAAAATCAGTGGCTTAATCGCGCCATGTTGGTTGGCGCGTGGAGTCTTTCGTCGCTGCCGTTTTCGCTCACTGCGGGTGCCTGGCTTGGAAGTTTGGGCTGGTTCCTTCCGCTGGTGGTCGTCGCTCAAGGGTTGATCGTGGCTGGGTTCGTGCGACACGCTCTTCGTCCCGCTGGACGCGACTCGCTTGAATCCCAACCTGGTTGGACACGCATCGCTCATCCGGCTGGCATCGGTTTGTTACTCGTCTTCCAATTGCTGTTGGGATGGGTCGGCTGGGACGGCGCGCTGCAAGTTGGTGCGTGGCTGCAAGCCATCATCGCTTCACTCCTGACTGTGGGCTTGGTCTGGGCGGCAAGGCGTTTTCGCGTCTTCAACCCGGTACGCGCTCACTGGGTCACCACAGCCGAATCGCGGCTCAACAGTTTGTATCAAGGTTTCTGGTCGCTCTACCGCGGACTGGCTCGTATCAGTCAAGCGATCATCGTCACACTCGAAGGCGAGGGCGGCGTAATGTGGACGTTGCTCTTCCTCGTGTTATTCATCTCCTTGCTTTCACAAGGAATTCGGTAATTATGGTTTTGGATATTGTTTCGTGGGTGGCGGTCGTTTTGATCTTCGTCTCTGCTACCGCCATCCTCATCAGCCATGACTGGCGCATCAGTCTTGGCGCACTGGCAGTGATGTATCTCGCTGCCTTCTGGCTGGTGACTCGTCACTTACCGTTTGCGATGAGCACGGTCAAGCTCATCACCGGCTGGATGGTGGTCGCCATCCTCGGCATGACGCGCCTTGGGTTGGGAGAGACAACCCAGGAGGATACTTTTTTTCCGCGCGGAATTTGGTTCCGCATCACATTGATGGGCATTGTCGCCTTGGTATCCATTGGCGCAGCGCCACGCATCGAAGACGCGATTCCCGGCTTGGGACTCCCCGTCATCATCGGCGGCTTGTTGTTGATCGGTGGCGGTGTGGCACATCTCGGCATCACATCCGATCTGTTGCGTGTGACGCTGGGTTTGTTGACCGTGTTGGCAGGGTTTGAGATCATCTATGCCGCAGTGGAAAGCGCCATCCTTGTGACGGGTTTATTGGCGTTGGTCAATTTAGGGTTGGGTATCCTCGGCTCCTACTTGCTGGTGGCGGGTTCCATTCCGCTGGAAAGCGAGGAAGACGAAGCATGAACGCCCCTATTCTTTGGATCGGTCTGCCCTTTGCAGTTGGTCTCTTCATTTTATTTTTCATGCGAAACCGGTTCGCTGCCTGGCTTGGCGGAACCATCGCTGCCATCCTGGCGCTCATCGCATTGATCTTCCCCATCGACACAGCCCTGTTGGTTGCTTCGGTTTCCATAAAAATCTCACCCGCGATTCAGTTCTTCGGTCGCAGCTTTGAACTCAATACAGCAGATGGCCCGCTGCTGGCTATGATCTATGGGCTGGCGGCATTTTGGTTCTTTGGCACTGAAGCCTCCAAAACAGAATCGCGCTTCGTTGCTTTGGGATTGATGATCGTCGCTCTGTTGACAGCTTCCATCGCGGTCGAGCCATTCTTGTATGCCGCGCTTCTTCTGGAAGTGGCAGCGATGCTGGTCGTCCCATTGCTTGTGCCGCATTATCAAAAAGCAGGACGCGGCGTAGTGCGTTTCATCATCTATCAAACCCTGGCGATGCCCTTCATCCTTTTCTCTGGTTGGATGCTGGCAGGCGTGGAAGCGAGTCCCGGCGACCTGGGCACCACCATCCAAGCTGGGACAATGTTGGGATTGGGCTTCGCCTTCTTGTTCGCGGTCTTTCCGCTCTACAACTGGATTCCAATGTTGATGGAGGAAGCCCCACCATATGCGACAGGATTCCTGTTATGGGTGTTACCGACTTTCACAGCTATTTTCGCTTTCGGCTTTTTAGACCGCTACGCCTGGCTGCGTTCCACACCATCCATCGCTGATGCGATTCTGTTTGCCGGCGTGTTCATGGTGGCAAGCGGCGGGATTTTTGCCGCGCTTCAACGTCACCTTGGGCGTATCCTTGGTTTTGCCGCCATTGCAGAGACTGGTTTGTTATTGCTCGTCATGAGTCTGCGGACCTCCGAATTTACCACTATCGCATTTCTCACTCTCATCCCACGCGGATTGGAACTAACCGTCTGGGCGCTGGCGCTATCCATCATCAAGCGTAAAGCATACACTCTCAGGTTCAGCGAAGTTCAGGGATTGGCACGCAAGTATCCGGTGGCGGTGGCGGCGATCTTGCTGGCGCATCTTTCCATGACCGGCTTTCCCCTGCTGGCAGGCTTTCCATCCCGCCTGGCCCTTTGGCAGGGATTGGCTGTTGAATCGCTGACAATTTCCTTTTGGGTCTTTGTAGGATTGCTAGGCTTGCTCGTCGCAGCGGTCCGCACGCTGGCGGTGTTTGTAATGACCAGTTCAGAGACCAAATGGGAGTGGAACGAAACCTGGACGCAAACCATTATGCTCGTCATCGGCATGCTTGGGCTGTTCCTGCTGGGTGTTTTTCCCCAAGCCATGCAACCTTTCATCGCCAGCCTGCCAACTTTGTTCGAACATCTCGGTCAATAAGCCTTTTAGCAAGCGGGTATAATTTAAACGCTCACTTTCAGAGGTGAGGATTTTTCAGCGACCAACTCCCAATGCTTTGGAGATTTCCCCATGGAATTTGAACAGATCGTCAAACGACTTGAATTTTTGGATAAACAGCAGCGCGAAACCAAGGATGCTCTTGTCGCCTTGAAAGAACGGCTTGCCTCGTATGAATCTTCGGTGGATGTGGTATCCAAACAGATCAAGGCGCTCAGCAAGCAAGTAGCAGATATTCCGCCGGTTGCCAAACGTCTCGAACAGTTCGAGACGCTCATTACCAAACAACGCACCGACATTACCAAGATGATCGAGCAGGCGGACAAGAATCACACCGCCGCTGAAAAAGAGATGACCAAGGAATATCGCACCGAATTTACCGGCATCCAAAAATCACTCGAACAGTTGAAAGTTGCCACCAACCTGACCGACATCAAAAAGCAGTTGAAGGAACGTGCCGATGAGATCAAGCGCGTCCAGTTCAACGTCAGTGACTTTGTCTCCAAAATCGAGGAAGCCAAACGCGCCAATGACGACGTCAAGCATGCGCTTTTGGCGACTGAAGAAGCCCGCAAGAACGACCTGAAACGCATCGCCGACTTGCAGGGAGAGATCACCGCCGTCCGCAAACGCATCGACGAACACCGCGACCGCACCACCATTCAGGCAGATAGCATCCGCGCCGTGGAAAATCGCATCACCGACCTGCTCGCCTCCGAATTGGAGCGCAAGCAGGCACAATCTGCCTTCATCGACCAGCAAAGCGTCGCCCAGATCGACCGCGAACGCGCCTTCAAGGATTGGCAGCAAAGGTTCGATGAATTCATCAAAGAAGCCTCCGGGTTGGACGCACAAGTGCAACGAATGGACGAAGCCCTGCGCGGCGCAAAAAAGGCGCAAGATACCTACATGGAACTCAATACCAAGCTCGAACGCCGCATCAACGAAGTGACCGAAATGCAGCGCCTCGCTGAAGAACGTCTGCGGCAGGAATGGATCACCTTCAAAGCCGACGAGCAAAAACGCTGGACCGGTTACAGCCTCTCTTCCGAAGAAGCCTTCCGCGACATA
>JAHDWC010000064.1 GCA_023382575.1 Anaerolineales bacterium | reverse complement strand
CATTTGAGTGCGTCTCTTTTCTCTTCCAACCGAGATTCCCCGCCGTTGACACAACGTATTCGATACGCGTATACTTTGCCGCAAGGGATAACAACTATGCATAATGAGGGTCTGGGATGTTTACAAAGAATACAAATATTTTCGATCCAATCCGGGAGATGGAACTCGACCATCTTGGCAGGCTTCAATTTGCCCGCCAACTGCTGGACAGAGTCTCCGAGCCAGACTGTCCATCTACACTTGGTTTATATGGAAGTTGGGGTGTCGGCAAAACATCCATCCTAAACTTGATGCTGGCACTCAACGGAAGATTCGAAAAAGAAGGTCGTACTCAGCCGCTTATTCAATACCTGGATGTCTGGCGTTATGAGATTTCGGGGGATCTATCCATCCCACTTCTTGTACAAATCCGGAACCTCATCGGAGCTTCCAAGCAACCTGTTTACACAAACAGTTGGCGGCGTATTGTAGGCGTACTTGCCCAAGCAGGTACCGACATCCTCCTAAGAAAAGCTCTCGACTTGGAGTTGAATGATGTTAAGGGATATGTCGAAAACCTTAAGGATGTCGCCCCAAGCAAGCCTACCTTACGTGACCTCGAAACGTTGATGGATGATATACGCGATGCTCAAGATTTGTTCAGGGAACTAGTACGACTTGCGCGCCACGCGCATCAAGATCGTCGACTTGTATTTTTGATCGACAACCTAGACCGCTGCTCACCGGAAAATGTTGTACGCCTGCTGGAGTCGACCAAAAACTTCCTCGATGCACCCGACTGCACCTGGGTCTTTGCCATGGACTCTGGGGTGATCGCCAGTTATATCGACCGCAAATATGATGATACCCAAATGGATGGGAATAGCTATCTCGACAAGATCATCCCTGAGCAATATCACATTCCACCCGTTTCATGGACAGGTTTTCTAAAACTGGTACAAGCCGCAATTCCATCTGCAAGGCCAGGGTTGCCAAGCATCGATCCCCAGAAGATACCGCAATTGCCTGAAGTATTGGTTCCACGCCGCCTTTTAAAAACTGCGCATCGATTCTACCGCTCATACGCAGCTCCCATTCCACGGGGAACACAGGCCAGCCCGGATATGATCTTTGCCCTCATCCTACTTTACAATACTTGGCCAGCCTTCTACGAGCGCTTCTCTTCTAATTCACCGGACCATGTGCGCGGTGTTCTCGAGAATTTTACACAAGGTTCCAACCCAATACCATTGCCCAATGACCTAATTGAAAATCGCTCACTCACCCACTATATCCATTCCTGTTTCATCAAGGGGAAGCATCTGGATGAAACCTGCGGGTTGTTGGCAAGTGGCATGAACTGGTTGCGCGAGATGGGATTACCATGAATTCCGATTCATTTAATCTTAGAGGTTTCACCTTTTGGCAACGGCTTATCCGCCTTACTCTCTTTATAGCCATTGTCACAACTTTCTATGAGGATATTAAAAATGTATTTGTAAGCAGCGATGCAGCAATAAGACTCCTCACTGGGTCCATTGGTTTGCTCTTTATATACGCCATTTTCATCCTATGGTTCGTTCATTTTGTGTTGCCCATCACTTCTCCTGATCAGGTTATCCCCGCATTCCTGCGAATGTTCAAGTTCGGTATCACCATGGGACGTTGGCATGGACCAGCGGTCTTCGTGCGAGATGGCGAAGTGGAAGGCGCTCCCCAGGAATTTACCAAGAACAATGCCGGTATTGCTTTCCTTGACTTGAGAAGTGCCATGGCACTTGACAAGTTTCGAGATAAAGAGGATGAGGAACTCGATGGGGAGTCCCCAAAGCCGCGGAGAGTCCATTTTTCCTTTCGCAAATCAAAAGCATATCCTGCACATGTCCGTGTGGTCGGGCCGGGATTAGCCTTTATCGAAAAGAATGAGAAGATCATAGGAGCTGCGGATCTGCGTGTGCAATCTCGTTCAAGAAAAGATGTTATCGGTGATACTCGCGATGGCATTCGCGTAAGAACTTCTGTTTCTGCTACATTCACACTTGGGCAGCCACCAGACATTATTGATGTTTGTCTGGACGACACAGACCACAAGAATAAAATCTATGTTATTGAGTGGAAGAAAGATCCACCAGCGGGGATGAGAATTGTCAGTAAATTGAATCAGGAACTCCATCAGGAAGATGCGGCTGAGATTCTAAAATTTATTCGCAATTATCCGAATCTTGTCTCGGTCTCATCGCAAGTGCCTGAGAAAAAATACCCTTATTCCTTCGATGAAGAGCAAATAAAACGAGCCATTTATTCGATCACCCATTTGAATGATGAATCGCCTCAAAAGCCTATGAAGCGTTGGCACGAGTGGCCAACCGATGTGGTGGCAGAAAAATTTCGCATCCTGCTTTCTCATGAACCATTTATGAAGCTCTATGCGCCAGAAGATTCGTCATTGAACCCAATGGGAGATTTCAAAAAGAAACTGGGATTGGCGGTGCGCAATATGGGGATGCTTGCTTATCGTGTGGTAAGACGTCTGGATGGTACTCCTTTGATAGCAGGAGATATCCTCCACGAGTCAGATTTGGTTTTTTTACCGCCTCAGGCTTTGACACGTCCTGATGTCTTGCGTGACCGAGGTATCAAGATCATTAATGCTGGGTGTGCAGACCTGGAACCTGTAGATAAAGTCGTGCAGAAAAAGTTCAAGGAAAGTTGGCTGGAAGAGAAACGCAAAGAAGAAAACATCAAACGCGCCGATTATGAATTAGAAGCGACGCGCATCACCAACCATGCCCGTGTCCGCACACAGCAAAGTATGAATTATCATCTTGCAAAATTGCTCGAAAAGCAGGAATACCCACGTGAGGCACTGGCAATTCTCATCTTTCAAGAGTTGGAAGCAGCTGCAGCAAACCCTGAAACGCGTAAACTGCTTCCAGAAAACACCTTAAACTTAATGCAGGGGATTAGTCAACTATTGATGCCAATCTCAAAGGATACTAACGACTCGGACAGCCCTAAATCTTTTCCAGAAAGCTCCAATGAATAAATCTTGACAGGTCCATCATGAATAAACAAAAGCTTACAGGTTTATTATTTGGGGATACCAAAGAGATCGGGGTGATTCGATTCATCTTTCTGATCGAGATCCCTGCTATCCTTCTCCTGTTCAATGCGTCTTTTGGAATTGGGGGACATACCTTCCAACTCCTCAACACACTATTGCTTCTCTATTTTTTGTCCTTTATCAGCGCATTGGCAACAGCAGTTTATTACATCAAGGATATTTACCAGTACGACCCCCATAGTACGACCCCCTTTAAATATTTTAGGATCTGTTTTTTTGGAATGATCACTCCGAGGATTCGCATCAACCATCACAGAGAAGATTCGCCCTGGTATGAGACAGTTGAAAAGATCGGTGGTCCAGTTTACATGGATATCGACCCCGGTTATGTAGTGCTAACTGAGTCGCTCACTGCGCCAGAACAGGTCTATGGACGGAGTAAAAAACGCTTCTTATCACGCCGTGAACGTATCCAGATGGTAGTGGAGCTGCGAGAGCAGGAAAGCACAATCCCAACCATCACTGCCAACACCAAAGACGGGATTCAAGTTATCGTTAAGGAAGTTAAGCTTAACTACCGCATCTGGGATGCGCGCTGGGAAAGCCTGTACCGCGATGGCAGCAACACCCGAAACCCATATCCGTATTCCAAGCAAGCTATTCTTGATTACACCTACAACCGTCCGGTGCAAATTAATCTCCTCAATCAGCCGGAACAAATTTCCTGGGATAGTACTATGCGTGGAAGGATAACCGGGGTTATTAAGAATTATATCGGGGAGCACAAATTGGATGAAATCATAGCCCCGCGTGAACATCCTAATAATGAAGTCCGGGATAAGCTTTTGAAGAAAGGGTATGAACCTAGTTTTAAAGAAGGTCTGCGGGAAATCGGAACCATCTTACGCTGGTGGGACCCGGGCGAATTCGGCAGTGAGATGGAAGTAGAGAAGCAAAACATCGCCAATTGGAGCATCGCTCTTGCCAGCAATATTCGCCTAAACAGAGCCCATGGAGAAGCGCAGGTGAAGGCGTACGAGGAATTGGGACGGGCAGAAGCGGAAGCCGAATTGCTCATGAGCATCATACACTCCATGGACGGTATCCAATTAGGCAAGGATAAAGTACAAACCTTGCACAATCTGATTCTTTTGCGCACGGCACAAGTCATTCGGGCACTCAATACGAATAACCATGGAACAGATGATAACCAGAATAAGGAAAAAGATATCAAACAAGCTCCTCAATAGGAAACAAGAGAGGAATTATACTCATGTTAAATACCGAAAATTCCATTATCAACTTGAAGGTTTGGTTCGAAAAAGCTCTCACGTGGCTTCATGCAGATGGTTCCATTTCCCAATTGCAGCGTCCACATCAAAAATTATTCGGGTTAATAGAAGATGCATACAGGGCAAAACAATCCAGTCAAGTATGGCGATATATAGAAGAATTGGATGAGTTATCTCGTACAGCAGAGCCTGCCTACCGCGGGGAAATCATGTTGCGTTGTGCCAAAACCGCTTGCGACTTGGAAAACCTCAAGGAAGCGCTGCGTTTCTGCAATGAAGCTGAAGTCAAATTAAAGACCTACCCACATTCACATGCAGTCGTGTTATGGGCAATTGGTTGTATCCACTGGATCAATAACTCCCACATCAAAGCAATTTCCAACTGGCAAGAGACTATCCAAATCTTCTCCAATGAGCAGAGAAACTGGAACATCATCCAGGATAAGGTGAAATGGTATACCGACATAATTCCCCAGTTGGAAAGCTATCTTGAAAAGGCTATGGATTTAGACGCCCTGCCTGCCTATGAAGAAAGTTCGCGAAGCAATTATGGTGATCCTGTTTCATTGAAATGGGTGGATTGCGAAGTACATGATGAGGTTCCAGCAGGCGGATTCGGTGCAGTGGGCTTCGACCCGCCAGATCACAACTTGGAAATTTCAGAGGTTCTCATTGAGGGAGCCCCATATAAAGCATACAAAATTCGCCAAGTTGAAACAAATCCAATTACAGATTCGGTCGTCATCCAACCAAGACGAAAATATCATACATTGCGTATCAAAGGCGACAGCATGAACCGCGCCTTGCCGGTACCGATCGAGAATGGAGACTATATCTTCGTCCTTGCCCAGCCTAACGCAAACAACAACGAAATAGTTGTCGCTGAAATCCGCGATTATGATTCGCGAGCCACGGTAAAACGATTGCAAAAGATCAGCAACCGCCTCATCCTTATCCCAGAGACATCCGTTGAAAGCATCCGAAACCTGCCAGAATTCAGCCGGGATTACTCTGAAGGTGAATTGAATATCCTTGGTGTAGTGGAAGCGGTATTCAAGAAAAAAACGGATTAAACCTGGTGTATCCCCATTCTGTAAACTAGGCAAATTCCCAGAAGCGAAAATGGGACGATCCTTGTAAATGCCTCTTCACACGCCTACGACTATCCGCAATGTCATGAAATTCAATCCGCAGAAGTATCGCCACGAGGAGAAGGCATCTCGGATTTTGAAAACTGTGTTGAATGCCATGCAGACGGACGCGAACATGACGATTAATTTCTTTACAAAAGACGCCCTGTCATCATGTCTGAGTTCTTTCTACAAAGAAAGTTGCTGTCTTAAAAGCGTTTTTTGGGAACCAATATAATGAAAATCAACATCACAAAAGCTGACAAATTACATTTGGAAGGTTGTAAGAGCGCCTTGCTCAACTCCAAACTTGGGCAGGGGTATTTTCCCTCAGAGGAAAAGACGATTGCCGCTCTTACAGAAGGCATAACGAAAGAAGAGATGTTTGTCGCGGTCGATGATAAAGGAGAATGCCTGGGGTTTATCTGGTTTATCGCATCAGGCGCGTTTCACAGTTTCCCATACTTACATATCATAGCCGTTCGAGAAGAATTTCGTGGGCTCGGCATTGGCAAGAAGCTGCTCTCCTTTTTTGAAGAGAAGGTCTTTCCACACACCTCAAAAGTGTTTCTGGTAGTTGCGGACTTTAATCCAGATGCCAAACGACTATATGAAAGTCTGGGATATCAACAAGTTGGAGTGCTTCCCAATTTATATAAGGAGGGAGTCACAGAATATTTGATGATGAAAGAGAAGGTTGCCTAAGGTTCATCTTGATACACATCAGATTGACAGATCGCTTTGTCTTTTTTAAGAAACCCATCCCAAGCCGATACGTCCACGTTCGAGGTCGATCTTTTGGATCTCTACATCGAGAACGTCACCGACTTTTAGCACAGTGCCGTTTGGAATTTGAGTTCGGTGCAGCAGACCCTCCTGCTTTACGCCAATGTCTACGAAGGCGCCGAAGTCCACCACGTTGCGGACGGTGCCTTTGAGTTGCATGCCGGTGACGAGGTCTTCGGCTTTGAGCACATCGGAACGCAAGATAGGAGCAGGAGTATCAGAGCGTGGGTCTCTGCCGGGGCGAACCAACTGTTCGAGCACGTCTTGCAGCGTTGGCACGCCACAACCCAATTCAGCAGCAAGTGCTTCGACCGTGGTTTTAGAGGTGAGAGACTCTACAGCGTGGATTCTTTTTTCGAGGGGCGAATCCACTTTCAGTCCGGCGCGAGCGAGAATGGATTCTGCCAGGGTGTATGATTCGGGATGGATGGCGGTTTCATCCAACGAGTTGGACCCGGCTCGAATCCTCAAAAAGCCCGCTGCCTGCTCGAAGGCTTTGGGTCCCAAGCCGGAGACTTTTTTCAACGCGGCGCGCGATTTGAAAGGACCATTGCTGTCGCGATGCGCGACGATGTTCTCCGCAAGTTTTGGACCAATGCCCACCACATGCGTCAGCAGCGCAGGGCTGGCAGTGTTAACATCCACGCCGACATGATTGACCACGCTTTCGACCACGCCATCGAGCGCATGATTTAAAGCAGATTGATCGACATCGTGCTGATACATGCCCACGCCAATCGACTTGGGATCGATCTTGACCAACTCTGCCAGCGGGTCTTGCGCACGGCGGGCAATGGAAACCGCGCCGCGAATGGAAACATCGAGATTGGGGAACTCGGCGCGCGCAAGGGCTGAGGCGGAATACACAGACGCACCCGCTTCATTCACAATCAGATACTTGGTCTGCGACTTGGAGCGAGTCAACTCTGAGACCAATTTCTCGGTTTCGCGTGAGGCGGTGCCGTTGCCGATGGTGATGAGCGTGACATGATGGCGGTTGATCATGTCTTGCAGAGTGTTGATCGCGCCCTGCCAATCGTTCTTCGGCTCATGCGGATAGATCGTGCCGGTATCGAGCAGTTTGCCAGTGGAATCCACCACGGCGACTTTACAGCCGGTGCGAAAGCCAGGGTCGATGCCGAGGACGGTGTGATTAGCCAGCGGCGCCTGACTGAGCAAGGCACGTAAATTGGAAGCAAAGACTTGAATGGCATGGTTATCAGCGCCTTCACCTTTTTCGCGGCGCACATCACGCTCGATGGCGGGCAGGAGCAAACGCTCGGCACAATCTCGAATGGCGAGTTCGAGTTGATCGGCAAAGGGACTGATGATGTCTTGCTCGTATTCCGATTGAATGGCGTCAAGCCAGCCACGTTCGGGAATATCCACGCGGACTTTCAGCACGCCTTCTTTTTCTCCGCGAGTGATGGCGAGGATTTGATGCGGCAACAAACGGTCAACACGGGAGGTGAAATCGTAGTAACTTTCGTACACACGCTTTTCATCAACGGCATCTTCCACTTTTTTGGAATAGACAGTGGAAAATTTGAGCGCCTTCTCGCGCAAGGTCGAGCGGACGTTGGCATTGTCGCTGATGGTTTCGGCGACGATGTCGCGCGCGCCTTGCAGGGCTTCTTCAATACTGGTCACCTGTTCATTGAGGAATTTGGCGGCAAGTTTTTCAATAGACCCAGAACCTTGCTTGAGAATGAGGTCTGCCAATGGTTCCAGTCCCTTTTCGCGGGCGACCATGGCGCGCGTGCGACGTTTCTTTTTATAAGGCGCGTACAGGTCTTCGAGCGCCGTCATGGTGGCGGCAGCTTCGATGGCAGCGCGCAGTTCGTCGGTCAGTTTGCCCTGCTCTTCAATGGAAGCAAGGATGGCAGTACGACGCTCATCGAGGGCGCGCAGACGAGTCAATTCGTCAGCGATGATGCGGATCTGCTCATCATCGAGCGAGCCAGTCATCTCTTTGCGGTAACGGGCAATAAAAGGGACGGTGTTGCCATCATCCAGTAGTTTGATAACGGCTTCCACTTGGGAAGGTTTGACACGAAGCTGGGATGCGATAATTTCTGAGTGAGACATGGGCGCGATTTTATCATGGGTATAGGTTGGGATATCAAGTGTAGTCCCTTACTTTCCCGCAACTTTTCAATCAGCAACTTCATTTTTCCGAATGACATCCACGTACCATTCACCCGCATCCTTGATGATGCGCTTTTGAGCGGAGTCAGCAATGGTCTATCGGGTCTACAAGAGTTATATGTCTCTATTCTGAAAGACCCAAACGGCTATCGCCAAAGTACCCAGTAGGTAAAACAAAGCGTAAACCACCATCACCACACTAGGAACGGAGATTGTTGTGAACGGTGACATTTGCAGAATCGTCGCCACAGAGGTTTGCATTTCGAAGGCTGCCCGACGCCAGATCGCCTCAGTGGGAAATAACAGGCTGGTGACAATGCCCACTTGAACGGCGGTGTGATTGTTAAAGATCGCACCGATCTGCTCGATCCAACCGCCGATGAAGGCGAGACCATATAACCCGAAGACCGTCCCACCGGTGGCAAGCCCCGGCATGGCACTCGAACACATCAAGGCAAAGGTCATGACCAGCAGCGATTCCAGATACATCAACAAGAGCGCTTTTAGGATGCTTTGAGGGATGTATCCCGACAGAACGAAAACGATCAAGACTGCCCCGCCTGCCATGAGCAGCAAGTAAAGAGCCAGCAAACCTGCGAACCCGAGCCACTTGCCCAACACCACATCCGACCTGCGGATGGGTTTGGTCAACACGGTTTGAATGGTGCCCGAGCTGATCTCGCCCGCGAGGGCATCGGCGCTGAGGAGCGCACCCATCGCAACGGACAGAAACGCCACCGCATACAACCCGGCATTGAGCATGAAGCTCGACATTTCATTTTGCATCACACGCGCCATCAAGACAGGACGATTCTCTCCGTCGTTCGCCACTTCTCTGGAGATCATGTGGAACCCAACCGAGAAGATGATCAAAAATAGGATGCCCAAGACGAGTCCCGTCAGAACGATGCGGCGGCGAATCGCTTCGTGGAAGGTCATGCGTGCCAATATCCAAATCTTGTTCATAGCCCGCCGTCCTTTCCAACAGTTTCAATAAAGATATCTTCCAATGAGATGCGGCTGGGCGAAATGGCAAACACGTTCACGCCCTGCTCCACCAAAAAGCGATTGATCTCCGGAATGGAGTCTTCATGATGGACGGTGAGCGTCAACTGCTCGCCGGCGAAATCTATATCGTGTCCCCAATGTTCGAGTTGTGTGACCAATTCCGAGGTCAGACCGGAGGCGCGAATGGTAACCACCGATTGATTGCCGTTCAACGTCGCAAGTTCCAGCACGCGCACTACTTCGCCATGTCGAATAAATGCCACACGGTCACAGGTCACTTCGATCTCACTCAGCAAATGCGAGTTGAGAAAAACACAAGTCCCTTCGTTGCGCAGTTCATGGACGACATCGCGCACCAAACGCCGCCCCACCGGGTCGAGCCCGGAAGTGGGTTCATCGAGAAATACCAACGCAGGATGATTCAACAATGCTTGCGCTAAACCGATGCGCTGCAACATGCCCTTTGAAAATGTGCGCAATTGTTTATTACGAAATGGCGTCAAACCCACGCGTTCAAGAAGATCGTCCCGGCGTTTCTTGAGCGCCTGCATTTCCATCCCCAGCAGTTCGCCATGCAGCATAAGGAATTCACTGGCGGTCATCCAATCTTGAAAGCGGAAGTGCTCCGGTAAAAATCCGATGCGGGCAAGCGTGGTGCGATCACCGATGGGAGTGCCAAGCAAAGACGCCCTGCCCGATGTCGGCGCGACAAGTCCCAACAGCATTTTCATGGAGGTCGTCTTGCCCGCGCCGTTCGGACCAAGAAAGCCAAACACCTCACCCTGCGAAACCTGCAGGGTAAGTCCTTTCACGGCAACGTGATCGCCGAATACCTTTCTGAGTGCTTCAGTTTCGATTGCAGCAACAGACATACAAACCTACGGAAGCGAGTTTGCCATATCCAGAGCTTGCTGGGCATTCGTTCCCAATCCGCTGATGGCATAGAGGATTTCGTCTTTTGCCCAGAGCAGCACGAATTGCGGACCATCAACGAAGCGTTGAACTAATGTGCCGGTCACACCATCCACTTCAACCTGTTCATTGACCGAAGCATATTGCGGGATGGGGATAAGGAGTGTGGATGTCCAATCGACTGTGCTTGTGAACGCTTGCGCCTCTTCCGCGCTCATACCTGTGAACTCCAACCCGATCTGAGCCAACGCTTCGATATCGAGGTCTGCTGGCGCGTTAACATTGGGGCTGGGGATCTGGGCAAAGATGACACAATCGGGATAGCGATTTTCTGTGGTGCTCTGTTCAGTATTGCCAGCAACTTCCGAGCCCGGCTTGGGGCAAGTGCCAAAACCAACGCTGACCGCAGCAGGGATGTTCACCAGAATCTCCGCGCCATCCACCGAGTCCGGCAGGACGAGATCGCCGCGTCCGGCTTCATCGAGCAAGGCTTGTGCTTTGGCGCGGTCCACTGTAAAGGTGAAGGCAGCGCCGCTGGAGACGTTGATCTGGTTGGGAGTCATACCTTCAGGAATTCGCACCTCAAAACCTGCCAATTCGCTGGCTTCTTCGGCACTGGCAACAGTGACAGCCTCATTAGGTTCCTGCTGCATATCCACCGAATCTGTGATCATCTCAGTGAAGCGATTGCCAAGCGCACCGTCGCCGGTCAACTGTTCCAAGCCAGTGAAGTCCACGGGCACAACCTGCACCTGCTGCACACGGAATAGATTCAGAAACTCACCAGCCCAAGCCCGCGTAGCGGGGAATGCCAGGAAAAGTGTCAACGCCAATGCGGCTGCGCCCAAACGAACGAGTGGAAATGAAAACCACTTTTTAGTCATAGAAATCTCCTTTTGTTGTGTAACCTGTTGCGAGAACCGCTTCCATGCCTTTTGAGCCGATGGATCGGTTTGTTCTGCGGGGTTGAAGAAAGCAAGCAGGCGTCCCGCTTCGCGCTGCCTCTCTTGTAATTGCTGCTGGCGCATCCGGCAGGATGTGCAAGATTCAAGATGCTGCAATAACCTGGCATCCAATTCGCCATCGAGTGCGGCCCGCAGTTCGCCGTCATTTAAATGTCTTTGCATCATTCCTCCTGTGCCAGCGCACGATACTGTTTTTCAAATTCACGCTCGGCACGTACCAGCAGCGGACCGATCGAGCCGGGTTCCAGATTCAAGGTTTCGGCGATCTCTTTGTAGGAGAGACCCGAATGGCGCAGGATCAAGATCTGTGATTGCCGCTCATTCATCCGCGAGAGGACGAGGCGTACTTGTCCGCGTTCCTCTTGCTGAGCCAAAATCTCCGCCGGTGAAGCCTGTTCCGACTCTTCCAATGCGTACCTTCCTGCGGTCAATTCATAATGTTCGCGGCGCTTCCAACTACGGATGGAATGCAATCCAAGCCTGGTGGCTACACGATACAACCAACCACCTGCATTGATACCATCTGTCCGCTTCTCTTTCTCTGTCTCGCGATACAAGCGCATGAAGGCTTCCAAGGCAAGGTCTTCTGCTTCGGCTGGGTCCCCCACCAAACGGTGGAGAACACGATAAACGGATGCCCAGTGCTCCATGAAAAGACGTTCAAACTCAAATGAGCGCGCTTCATTTGGAGCCGTCTTCTCAGCGGATTCTGATTTCAAACGCTTCATTGAGCCAATCATACACTCAGTGGGCTAAATGGATTCAAGATCATGGGTCTCCGTTTCATAGTGTTAACCCCGCCCGAACGGATTCTAGGACATGCCATTGGAAGTGCAGACCCGCAAATCTAATCACTTAATTTGGCAGAAAACAATTCCCGGCAACGCTAGATGTATAATCCCCATTATGCTCCCGCTTCTTCGCACCAAGACATCCATCCCAGCGCCGCGGACCAACCGCGTGGAGCGGACTCGTCTCATCGAGCGCGTCAACGAGGGGATGAAGCGTGCATTGACGTTGATCGTCGCGCCTGCGGGGTTCGGCAAAACGACCATCATCGCCGAATGGGCACGGAACACATCCATGCCTGTGGCGTGGCTTTCGCTCGAACGAGCCGATCGAGCGCCCGAACGTTTTCTTTCTTATGTAATTTATTCCCTGCAACAACTCTTCCCGCAGGTCGGACAGACAGCGCTTGCCATGTTGCGCGGCGGACAAACCATCAGCGAGGAAGCCATCCTGTTTTCGCTGGTCAACGACTTGAGCGAAGTACAAAATGACTTTGCCCTTGTCCTCGATGACTATCACGCTGTGGATGGGACAGATACCAATGTGATCCTCCAAGCCATTCTAGAGCATTGTCCCGCACAACTGCACATCGCCGTGACATCGCGTACCATGCCCGAACTTTCACTGGCACGTATGCGTGCGCTCGATCAAGTTGTGGAGATCAACGCAACCGACCTGCGTTTCAACGCAGAGGAAGTCCATGAATTTCTCAAGCAAATGGGCGCATCGCTCACGCCAGAACAGATCGAGCGCCTGAACCAATCCACGGAAGGCTGGGCGGTGGGACTGCAACTGGCAGGTCTTGCCCTCGCCCGTCAGCCTTTCGATTGGAACATCCCAGCGGGGCAGGCGCATATCTTCGATTATCTCGCCGAAGAAGTGCTGCGAAGAGAATCGCCCGAAGTTCAGGAGTTTCTCAAAGTCTCGGCGTTGTTTGATCGGTTCTGTGCGCCGCTTTGTCGACATCTTTTCTCCTCCCCAAAATTCCGCAATTTGGAATTTGGGGGAGGCTGGGAGGGGGTCCTCTCCCACATCGAACGCGCCAACCTTTTCCTCATCCCTCTTGACGCATCGAATACATGGTTCCGTTATCACGCCCTCTTCACCGAGTTCCTGCGCCGCCAGCTTCCGCCTGAACAGGCAAGCCAGCATTATCACGCCGCAAGTTTATGGTTCGAAGAGAACAATCTGCTCGACGAAGCCATCCACTATGCCACACACGCCCAAGACTTTGAGCGTGCCGCCAATCTGCTCGAATCGCATTACCTCGATATGGTACAGCGCGGCGAACAATCGGCATTGCTTGAATGGTTGTCCACGTTGCCGCCTGAACTGATGGAGAGTCGTCCACGGTTGTGGCTGGCAAAGGGATGGGCAAGCATCATCGGTTTGAACTCCACCGAGGCACAGATGTGTGCAGAAAAAGCCGAGGCACTGATCCCGCCCGATGAAACAGGGAACAACTCTCGGCTTAGAGGCGAAGCGAAGTCTCTCCGAATCCTGACAGGTATTTTTGCAGGCAAGGTTGCCGCGGCGGATGAAATCTCCGAAGCATTCGTCCTTCTCGCCGAACAGGATGATCTGCTTCACAGTCTTTTGCATCTCAATCTGGGTCTGCATCATGTGATGCTTGGCAACACTGCCCTTGCGCTCGATTCGTTCAATGAGATCGTCGATATCAGCAAACCGAAGAACGACATTCTTGTGAACATCGTCGCGCTGGTGCAGATCGGTGAAGTGCGACAAGTGCGAGGCGCGTTGGGGTTGGCAGAGCGCACGTTCCAACAGGTTATTCAATACGCAAGTGAGACTCTTGGCAAACACACATTCCTGCTTGGTATGCCGTCTGTCAGCTATGGTGAGTTGTTGCGTGAGATGAATCGATTCGATGAAGCGATCCATCACCTTGAACAAGGCATCGCCTATTGCCAGGTTTGGCAACCCGTTGCAAGCATGGATGGGCGCATTGCGCTCGCCCGTTTGAAGGCGGCAACAGGAAATTGGGATGAAGCATACGACGAGCTCGAACGCGCCATTCGCATTGCTGAGGGCAGTATTTCCGTTCTCGATGATACGTTTGTCGCCATTCAACTCGTCCGTTTGAATCTATTACAGGGCAACCTGCTCAAAGCCCAACAATTGATAAAAACATATGATCTGGAAAAAACCAGCGATGGGCTTTTCTACCTTTGGGAATGTACACAACTGGTGCTGTTACGCGCCGAAACAGCGACGCTTCCAACCGACCCCAAACCTGCTCCAGCAATCCTCGAATCCTTATCCTCGCTGATAGCGGAGTCTGAACGCCGCGAGCGTATGACGCCCGTCATCGAAGCATCCATTTTGAAAGCGTATGCGTATCATGCCATCGCAGACCATGCGAATGCCATCGAAAGTTTATCGCACGCGTTGACTCTCGGCGCCCAAAGTGGATACGTCCGCATCTTTGCCGATGAAGGCAAGGCATTGTTACATTTGCTCGAACAGTACCATACCAAACTCCACGCCCCGCATGTGTACGTTGACGAGATCACCGATCTCCTCCGCAAAGAAACTACGCAGTACGAAGTACGCAACACGAATCACGAATTACCCATTACGAATTCCGTTCTCACTCCCCTCACCCGCCGTGAACTGGACATCCTGCAACTCCTTGCAGCTGGCAAAAGCAATCAGGAGATCGCCGAAGAACGTGTGTTGACGTTGAACACGGTCAAGAAACACGTGGGGAATATTTTGTCCAAGATGGGAGTTGCCAACCGCACACAGGCGGTCATGCTCGCAAAGAAGATGGGGTGGATGGAATAAAGCAACTCCGAAGGAGTGGAATGATTGTAGATTTTGCAAAACGGATGCGTAAACCCCGTAGGGGTGTCATGGCTTTTTGCGCACATCATGTCATCCCTTCGGGATTTTCGATACACATCATCCTGTTCTAGAATCCTTTCATCCCTTCGGGATTGAACTCATATAAAATACCTCTTTTCTACTCCTTTTGAGCGCCGACAAATTTCTCCTCGGAGAGTATCTTAGACAAAAAGATACATCCGAGGAGTTTTGTTTTATTAAACCTTAGCGCCCATCGCGTGCTTCGCGGTTCAAAAGACTTCTCACAAGGAGACTCATGGCACTTACAACATCATCCCCTCTCATTGACCTGAACGCCGTCACCAAAGCCTACCAAACCGATGCGGGTCTCTTTATGGCGCTCAAAGGTATTGACCTGCACATCAACGCGGGTGAGTTCGTCGCAATTGTCGGCAAATCGGGCAGCGGCAAGACGACCCTCATCAACATGATCACAGGGCTCGACCGTCCCACCGAGGGCGAGATCATTGTCGGCGGCGAGAAGGTCGAAAAGCTTGGCGAGAACAAACTCGCCATCTGGCGTGGACGCACCATCGGCGTGGTCTTTCAATTCTTCCAGTTACTTCCCACATTGACCGCACTCGAGAACGTAATGCTCCCCATGGATTTCTGCGCCACACCTGCCTTCACCGAACGCCGCAATCGTGCGCTGGAACTGCTCCGCTTGATGGAGATCGAAGAACACGCAAACAAGCTCCCCGCCAAACTCTCAGGCGGACAGCAACAACGCGTCGCCATTGCCCGCGCCCTCGCCACTGACCCTCCCATCCTCGCCGCAGACGAACCGACAGGCAACCTCGATTCAAAGACCGCCGCCGCTGTCTTCTCCCTCTTCGAGCGTCTTACCAGCCTTGGCAAGACCATCCTCATGGTCACCCATGATCCCGACCTTGCCCGCCGCGCAGGACGTCAACTCCACATTGCGGATGGCGCCATCGTGAACGATGTGAACGGAAAGGCTTCATCATGACCCGCTGGAAAAAAGTTTACCGTGACCTTTGGAATAACCGCTCACGCACAGTGCTTGTCATTCTCTCCATCGCTGTTGGTGTCTTTGCGCTTGGCATGATCGTCTCAACGCAACAGGCGCTCACCACCTCCCTCGCATCGCAATACGCCGACATGCAACCTGCGGACATCATCCTCAAGACCGAGCCAATGCTTGATGATGATTTCATTACATCCATGCGGCACATGAAAGGCATGGATGAAGCTGAAGGTCGCCGTGCCCTGCCCCTCCGCATCTCGCTTGATGGCAAAGGCGAAACCTGGCGTGACCTGACCCTGTATGCCCTCGCCGATTACGAAGACCAACGTCTGTTGAAAGTCTACGAACAAAGCGGAAACTATCCGCCCGAAAAAGGCGAAGTGTTACTCGAACGTGCCACGATGATCTATCTTGATCTCGAACCTGGCGATGAGATATTGGTCAAGACTCCCGAAGGCAAAAAGTACACATTGCGTGTGACAGGCACCGCACATGACCTGTATCGCATCCCGCCTGTCATTGAAGGTTGGGTGTATGGCTACGTCAGCATGGATACCATCCGCTGGATGGGACAACCCGAAGGCTATAACGAACTCTATCTCGATGCGAACGCCACAAGCCCAGCAGAGATACGTACACTGTCAGAGAAAGCCGCCGACCGCATCAAGGGCGAAGGCTTGCCTGTGTATCAGAAGACCCTGCCCAACCCAGGTGTCCATCCGATGAACTTCATCATCGAGACCATGTTGATCTTGCTCGGTCTCATCGCAGGCTTGTCCATGTTCCTGAGCGGCTTGCTCGTGGTCAACGTCATCTCGGCAGTGATCGCCCAACAGGAAAAACAGATCGGCATCATGAAAGCCGTCGGCGCACGCTCGATGCAAATTGTCGGTCTCTATTTCGGCATGGTAATTATCCTCGGGCTTGCCGCCTGTCTGCTTGCCATCCCCTTCAGTAAACTGGGAGCAGATGCACTCGCTCAATTCGTTGCCGAGCTTATCAACTTCGATGCCCCCAAAGTGGAATACACATTGCCTGCCTTGCTGACCCAGTTCGCTGTTGGATTGATCGTCCCGTTGATTGCCGCCACGCCGTCCATTTTGAGCGGGACAAAAGTCTCGCCCGCAAAAGTGTTGAGCGAATATGGGATCAATCAAGTCTGGCGAGGTGCGGGCTTCATGGATGCCATCCTTAACCGTTTCCCTCGCTTCACACGTGACCTGTTGCTGGCTCTCCGCAATCCATTTCGCAAACGTGGACGCCTCATCCTCTCACTCGTCACGCTGACGTTCGCGGGTGCGATCTTCATGGGCATTGTCAACTTGCGCGCCTCGCTCTACGACTCGCTCAATCAGATGCTCGGGTTCTGGAACTACGATGCCTGGTTGGTCGTGGATGACCATGTCCCAGCGGAGAAGATGATCCATATCGCTGAATCAGTTTCAGGCGTCGAAAGAGCCGAAGCGTGGGGCTTCACCATCGGTCGTTATGTGCGTCCCGATGGATCCGAAAGTGACAATCTATACATCATGGCTCCTCCCGCTGGCACCGACCTGTTGAATCCGCCTGTCGTGGAAGGTCATGGCACAAAACGTGGCGACAACTCGATCCTCGTCAGCCCAGGCTTTCTTTCCAACGAGCCGAATGTCCACATCGGCAGTGCCATCACGATCAAGATCGAAGGACGTGAAGAAACTTATATTGTGGCTGGCGTGATGCAGATGATGGGCAACAGCACCATCGGGTATTTCACCGTGATGGATTACGACACCTATGCACGCCATGTGCGCGAACCCAACCGCGCCAACGCTATTGTCTTCACGCTCGATGCTCGTGATCTTGAAACGCAACGTCAGGTCACAAGCGCCGTTGAAAAAGAATTCGACCGTGCGGGCATTCGTGTGCTCTCGAACTTCCTTATCGCCGAAGAACGTGAAGAAATTGACGGCGCTTTTGCGATCATCATTGCCTTGCTCATGGTCATGACGGTTGTGCTTGCCACGGTCGGCGGGCTGGGCTTGATGGGCACGATGAGTCTCAACGTCATCGAGCGCACTCGTGAGATCGGCGTGATGCGTGCCTTCGGTGCGCCGAGCCAGGCGGTCTTTCGCATCGTCATTCTCGAAGGTCTCTTGATCGGAATGATGAGCTGGGTTCTGGCGATCATCTTTTCCCTGCCCATCAGCATGTTCCTCGCCCGTGAGATCGGACTCTCGTTCATGGACTACCCCGTGCCTGCCTCGTTCTCCATTGGCGGGATCCTCATCTGGGCAGTTCTCGTCATCGTCATCTCGATATTTGCCAGTCTCTTCCCAGCATTACGCGCCGTGCGTCTCACTGTGACGCAGGTGCTGGCTTACGAATAAATATCAACCGTCATTGCGAGGGCGGCGTTCTTCCGCCCGAAGCAATCCCCATCACGATGTTGGAGATTGCTTCGCTTCGCTCGCAATGACAGACACTAACAAGGAGTTCACCATGAAAAAAACACTTCTCTCCACCCTCATTCTTATCTCCATCTTCCTCACCGCATGCAGTGGGGCAAATACGCCTGTCGTGAAAGCCGAACCAGCGATTGAGGAAACCGATCCCAATACCATCACCGCCGAAGGGACATTGCTCCCCTCGCCCTCTGTCGAGCTTGCCTTTGCACAGGGCGGCATCGTGGCGGAGATCCTCGTCCAGCCTGGCGACAAGGTCACCAAAGGGGATGTCATTGCCCGACTGGTTGGCATCGAAACTGTCCAGGCTGAACTTGCGGCGGCACAACTCGAACAAACCCTTGCACAACAAGCTCTTGATGCACTTCATCGCAATGCACTGCTCACATCCGCTCAAACGGAACAAGCATTACTCGATGCACAGGACGCCTACAAAAGCGAAGCCAATGGCTGGAACCTCGGCAACACCGATGAAGCCAGTGACCTCGAATTGACTCTCGATGATTACGTCAATGCTGAAGAGGAGTACACCAAATCCCGCGACAAACTCGATTCCTTGATGGATAAAGAAGAAAGCAATCGCGAACGCCGTGACGCACAGGAAGACTTTGACAAGGAAAAAGAATCCCTGACCAAAGCCTATACCGATTTACTGACATCCGTCGCCGAGAACGATCAGCCTCTCGACGAAGAACTGACCTCCCTGCTGAAATCCATTGGCGACCTCGAAGTTGCCCGTGAGATGCAATCCAAGCTGGATGAATCCAACCTTGACCCCGAAGTCCTTGCTGTTGCAGAATCACGCCTCGAAGCGGCAAAGGCACACGTCACTGCCGCGGAAGCAACCATCGAACTCTACGAACTACGTGCGCCCATCAACGGCATCTTGCTCAGCCTCGACCTGAACGTTGGTGAAACAGTCACACCAACCCTGCCCGTCGCCTTCCTCGCTGATACATCCCGCTGGACTGTTGAGACCAAAGACCTCGCCGAGATTTACATGGCAGACATCGCCATCGGAGATATAGCCTCAGTCAAGTTGGATGCTTTCCCCGACGAAGAGTTCCTCGGCACGGTGACAGATATCGATCCTGTCGGCACGGAATATCTGGGCGATATGACCTATAAAGTAACTATCACACTCGATGAGACTGATCCACGATTCTTGTGGAATATGACGGCAACGGTGAATGTCAATATAAAATAAGATCAAGATTTTTATGGTAACTCAAATACGAAATCCCGCCTGTGCTGATATATGCTAAATCAAGCATAGTTGACTTGTGCCACTTCTCATCATCTTGAGGAGTGGCATTTTTGATTCGTCAACACCATATTGTTTTCGCCACTATATCCGTATAAATTTGAAAACCATGCGTATGCGACATTAAGACCTCTTTAGAAAAATCTATGAAAATGCTTATTTTGAAACGACTGTTTCAAAATAATGCTATACTATTTATATGTCACCACGCGTCAAAGAATTCGACCAGGAAGCTGTTATTGAACAAGCCATGGTTTTATTTTGCGAGAAGGGGTACTCTGCCACTTCTATCCGAGACCTTGTAGAGCGTTTGGGCGTGAGCAGCAGCAGCCTGTATGGCACCTTTGGCGACAAGGATGCCATTTTCTTGTTGGCACTTAAAC
>JAHDWC010000063.1 GCA_023382575.1 Anaerolineales bacterium | reverse complement strand
CACCCGTGGAAGGGTCGAGAGTGTACCCAGAATCACAAACTGGATTCAGCCCGCTCACATCCGGTTGATTGGTACAAGCTGGGTTACAGACCAACACCTCATTGGTGGATTCGATACCACGCGGCCCCTTACAAACTAACTGTCGGACTCCGCCTTCAATTCTCTCTTCACATTGGATGCGCGTCCCACGTTCTTCCCAGGTCGCGTTGAAGGAAATCTGCACCACGCCATAGCCATCTCCCTGAGAACAATACTGATCCACAACCACACCTTCAGGAAGAGCACAGGAATTGGTAGAGGATACCTGCTGGGCAGGGACTTGAGCATTCAGTTGACAATAAGGGGCGAATGGTTGCGGAGCGGTCACCGCACAGCGGAAACCAATATCACGTCCACTGTCAGTCGGTTCATTGAAGCGACGAATCGCCGAAGCGGCTTGCTCTGCCGTCGTCTCAAAGGAACTGCCACGGATACTGCGATATTGTCCGCTTTCAGGTCCGGTGGGATTCGCCGCCGGAGACTGGCTGTAATAACTCGCATCATACCAATCGCCGACCCACTCAAACACATTGCCAGCCATATCCAATAAACCGAAAGCGCTGGCGGCTTCTTCATAGGCATTCACATTTGTCGTGCGCCCATAACAGTTGGCATAGTTCAACAGATCACACGAAGGCTCGCTATTGCCCCAAGGATAGGCATTGCCATTCAAACCACGCGCCGCCTTTTCCCACTGCGCCTCAGTCGGCAGACTTCCCTGAATCCACCCACAGTAGGCTTGAGCCTGATCCCACGTCACACCGACGACAGGATGACTGGCAAAGCTCGGGTTTGTAAACACAGGTCCACCCAATTCCTGAGTCGGAGGCGTACAAAGACCCGCCTTCACACATTGATCGTACATGCGATTGGTGACCTTGGTCTCCTGAATCCAATATCCATCCAGCATGACCGTATGGACAGGAGCGTCGCCGCCGTACCCCATCGAAAAATCGCCCGCAGGGATGTAAATCAGCGTACTGCCATCGATCCATTTCATCGTCTCGCCGCTTTGTGGACCTCCAAGCGCCACCGGCGCGAGCGGCTGGGTCGGCGCGGGAAGCGTCTCCTCGGTCACAGACGAGTCGGTTGCTGTCACTACCACTGTCACTACCTCTGGCGTGGGCGAACCACACGAAGAAATGATAAAGATCAGCGAAAGCAGCAGTGCGAAGATTCCATTTCGTACGTTTTTCATTCAAGCTCCTTCTCTCGCGGGCTGCGCGAGACGGGAATTATTATAATGCAGACAGAAAATAAGGCTGGCGCTCTTATGCCAGCCTTATTTTTACATCAAAGGCTTGCAACAAACCTATCCCGCCCCACGGATTTCCTCCACTGCCGCCGGGTTGACCAACGATGACGTATCACCCAACTCCAGACCCAAATATGCCGCGCGGATCATCCTCCGCATCACTTTGGCATTGCGTGTTTTGGGCAAATCTGAGACAAAAAGGATGGCTTTGGGCGCGAGCGGTTTGCCCATTTCTGCGACAACCATCTCTTGCAATTCGCGACGAAGAACATCGCTTCTTTCCACGCCAGGAGCGGTCACTGCAAAGAGGATGAGTTCACTCCCCTTGACCTCATGCGGCACGCCAATTGCTGCCGCCTCCACAATGGATTCATGTCGAACCAGAATCGACTCCACTTCAGCAGGCCCGAGGCGTTTGCCTGCAATCTTGATCGTGTCATCGGAACGTCCAAGGATGTACCACAAGCCGTCGTCGTCAATGGCGGCGAAGTCTCCATGTACCCAAATATTCTCCCAACGTGACCAGTAGGTATCCAAATACCTTTGCCTGTCCTTCCAAAAGCCGCGCGTCATCCCAATCCAAGGGGCTTTGATGACCAACTCCCCAACCGCATTGCGAACCGAATTCCCGCTTTCATCCACCACATCGGCTGCCATGCCGGGACAAGGCGCTGAAAAAGCGCATGGCTTGAGCGGCAAAATCGGATTGCCCATCACAATCCCGCCGGAAATCTCCGTCCCGCCAGAATAATTGATGATCGGAATCTTTCCGTCGCCGACTTTTTCAAACAGCCATATCCACGGATCAGGATTCCACGGTTCGCCAGTAGAGGCGAAACATTTCACTGAGGATAAGTCATGCTTCTGGAAATGCTCGTCACCGTATGGAATGAGTGACCGAATCAACGTCGGTGACACGCCCATCTGATTGATGCGATGTTTCTCTGCCAACTCCCATAAACGATTCGGCGCTGGAAAATCTGGCGCGCCATCATAGAGGAACATCGTCGCGCCCAACAGCAGACTGCCAAACACCAGCCATGGTCCCATCATCCAGCCCATGTCGGTCATCCAATAAATGACATCGCCGCGATGGACATCGGTGCCAAACGCCATATCCTGTGCAGCCTTGACCGGGAACCCGCAGTGCGTGTGCAGTGCGCCTTTTGGCTTGCCCGTTGTGCCAGATGTGTAAATGACCATCAATGGGTCTTCGGCATTTGTAATTTCGGTATCCGCCTCATCGCTCTGACGATGGACAAGTTCATGCCACCAATGATCCCTGCCTTCGTTCATTTTTATCGTTTGACCAGTTCGCTTCAAGACGATCATGTGCTTGAGGGTTGGGATCTGCCCCGCCGCCTCATCCGCAATGGATTTCATTTCGACGGCTTTTCCACGGCGGAAGGCTCCATCCGAGGCGAAGAGGGCTTTTGCATCCGCATCAACCATGCGCGAGACGATGGCACCCGCTCCATAACCGGAAAACAATGGCAGGATAATGCCGCCGATCTTGGCAATTGCTAATAACGCGATGACGATCTCCGGAGTCATCGGCATGAACAAGCCAATCGCATCCCCTTTCCCCAAGCCAAGGGACCGAAGCGCATTGGCAACTTTATTGACTTCTTTATTCAGTCCTTCATACGTAAGGACTTGGCTAATACCTTCTTCCCCTTCAAAGATAATCGCCTTGTTTTTCCCGTTGTTAACTTCCTGCCACTTTTCCACACAATTGTGGACGATGTTCATCCTGCCATCCACACACCACTTCGGGAATTGGATTCCTTCGGAGAGATCGACTGCTTTGGTATATGGCGTATAAAACTGAATCCCCAGCGTTTTCAAGACCGCATCGGTGAACCATTCCACGTCGCTGGTGGATTTTTGCATGAGTTCGTCAAAGTCACGAATTCCGTATGCACGCATGAAGGTTGTCAAATTCGCGTGCGCAATATGTTCCGGGCTGGGACGCCAAACGATCTCACCGCCGAAATTAAACTGTTCGGTCATCGAGTATCTCTCCTCTGGTTGGGTTGGGCTGATTCTATCGCAACTTGCCCTGATGGGTATAATTGCCCTCATTCTGGAGGTTACATCGATGACCCAAACTTTTCCCTGCGTGGCTTGCGGCGCGCCGAATTCTCCCGAGGCAGGACAAATCCGCATGGCATGTACCTACTGCGGGACCAATCTCACCATCCCTGAACATTTGCGGATCAAGCCCAAGCCTACAGTTGTTTCTACGCCTGCAAGGGGAGTGCCCACTCCCAGTCTGGAAAAAGATGCGCCTGAACTACTTCGCAAGGCGCAGCCAATCGCGGTCAAGGCGTGGAATTCCTACGTTTACTGGACTTGGCTGCGTCGACTCATCCCTGCCTGCCTGTCGATCCTCATCATTGGATTTTTGTTATGTGTAGCGTTGGGGGCATTGCCATTTATTTTGGGGTCGCTTCTTGACTGAAAAGAATCAAAATGGGACGCAGTTTTTCTGCGTCCCATTTTTGCAGGTGCGGGTCAGGCTTTGATCCGAATAAACAGCCGGTCTTTCGCTGTGGCGGCAATGTCGGCAGCGTTGGGTTCGCCATTCTCGATGCGGACCTTCATCGGCTTGGCCGCTTGCGGCACGTGACGCAGATATTCATACATGCGCGTCTCGACAGATTTTTCATCCGTTTCAGTTTCGGCAAAGGTTTGAACTGGCTTGCGCTTCAGCAGTAAATTCACCTGCGCGCCGCCCTGCAAATTTTTCCACCAGGTTCGGTCACGGCTGGTGATGACCCATAAATAATCGCCTTCTACGTAATAACCGACTGGGAGCGTGTACGTTCGACCCGTTTTGCGCCCAGTGACCGAAATCAGCATCATGCCATTGCTTAACATCCCATGAAATGGCGAGCGCAAAACCCAACTCATAAAATCATTTCCGTTCATTGTGACTCCTTGACTTGAGTGTAGCGGAATTCATGTCTATTGTCATGGGACAAACATCACCTTCACGACTATAATTAATCAAATCTACTCAGGAGAACATGATGTCCACCGTACATGAGTCCAAACATCCGCTGGTTGCCCATAAACTTTCGCGCCTGCGAGATAAACACACCGAACCCAAAAAATTCCGCGAACTGGTGCGCGAGATCGCCGGGTTGCTCGCTTACGAAGCCACCGCCGACCTTGCCACGACTCCCGTCGAGATCGAAACCCCATTGGAAAAAATGACTGCGCAACGATTACAGGAAAAGATCGGGCTCGTCCCCATCTTGCGCGCCGGCTTGGGTATGGTGGAAGGCATTTGGGAACTCATGCCCTCTGCCGAAGTTTGGCACATTGGTTTGTATCGCGACGAAAAAACCCTCAAGCCAGTGGAATATTACAACAAACTCCCCATCCAGCCGCGTGTGGCAGTTTGTCTCATCCTCGACCCGATGCTCGCCACGGGCGGCTCTGCAACTGCCACGGCTGAAGTCCTCAAACGTTGGGGCGTGAATAAAATTAAATTCGTCGGGTTGATCGCTTCGCCCGAAGGCATCAAAGCCATGCAAGAGGCGCATCCCGACATCGACATCTACGTCGCTGCCATCGACGATCATCTCAACGAACGCGGATACATTGTCCCCGGTTTGGGCGATGCGGGTGACAGGCAATTCGGCACGGGATAGAGTCGTTTCATCCTCCCCCACAGCTGATTCAACACCCCAAACTAATACTCATCGATCAAGCCCTGTCAAAAATGAAACAGGGTAAAATTCAAAATACAAAAGTGTTAAAAATCGAATAAGAACTTTAGAAACAAACGTCACGGTACATCTTAATATTGTGTTCGACCAGACACTACAATCTCATCACTTTCTGGAGGACCCATGACCGAAGCAAACATTACCGTGTATGGCGCAGACTGGTGCCCAGATTGCCGCCGCACAAAACGCTTCCTGGATGAACATTCCATCCCGTACAAGTGGATGGATACTGACACCGACAAGGAAGCTGAGGCGTTCGTCCGGCACATCAACGATGGAAAACGCATCATCCCGACGATCATCTTCGATGATGACAGCTTTCTGGTGGAACCCAGCAACACCGAGCTCGCCGACAAACTCGGATTGCCTCTCCCCATCTAAGGCTACCCTGACTCACCCGCAGAATTCCTGCGGGTGTTTCTTTTGAAACGCGACAAGTCTGGTCGGATAAAGAGGAGTACAATTCGAGGCGCAAAGGTTTGACCATTTCATGAGGAGGAGTGGGCATGGTATCGGAGAAATATATTCTCGCGATCGACCTGGGAACGTCTGGACCAAAGGTAGCCTTGTTTTCTTTGCAGGGGGAGTTGATCGGTAGTGAGTTTCAGGAGAATCGCGTCTTGCTCCTGCCAGATGGCGGCGCGGAGCAATATCCGTCTGATTGGTGGGATGCGATCGATGCGGCGGTCAAACGCCTGCTTGGGAAGAAACTGGTTCCCAGCGAAGACATCCTCGCTGTTGCCACCACTGGTCAATGGTCTGGGACAGTGGCGATTGACCGGGACGGGAACGCGCTCGGCAACGCAGTCATCTGGATGGATTCGCGCGGCGAGCCATACATCAAAAAGATGGCGGATGGCTTGATCAAAGTTGCGGATTTTTCCATCGGCAAACTGATCAAGTGGATTCAAGTCACAGGCGGGATTCCCAGCGCGTCGGGCAAAGATCCTATCGCGCATATCTTGTATCTCAAACACATTCACCCTGAAATCTATCAGCAGACATATAAATTTCTGGAGCCGATCGACTACATCGGTCTGTTATTGACCGGGAAGTCTGCCGCATCGGTCAACTCAATTGTTTTGCATTGGATCACAGACAATCGAAACATCAATCGCATCCAATACGACGAGGAGCTGGTACGCCTCTCCGGCATTGACCGCGACAAACTGCCGGAACTACATCCGGCCAATGCGGTCCTCGGTCCATTGCTGCCAAACATCGCCAGAGATTGGGGGCTGCCAGAAGATGTGCAAGTCATCATGGGCTCACCAGATGTCCACTCGGCGGCGGTCGGCTCGGGTGCAGTGGCAGACTTTGCCACGCATTTGTATATTGGCACGTCTGCATGGATGACGTGTCACATGCCATTCAAGAAAACGGATGTGATTCACAGTTTGGCGTCACTGCCTTCTGCGATTCCGGGGCGGTATCTGCTGACCAACGAGCAGGAATGTGCGGGCGTCAATTTGCAATATCTGCGCGACAACATGTTCTTCCACAATGATGAACTGACAACCACAAAGCCGGATAATGCCTACAAAGTCTTCGACCAGATCGCAGCGCGGACTCCTGCCGGGAGCGGAGGTCTGCTCTTTACGCCCTGGCTGTACGGCGAGCGAACTCCCATCGAAGATCGTTTCGTCCGCGGCGGATTCTTCAACTTGTCGCTGCACACCAACCGCGAGCACATGGTCCGCGCCGTGTTCGAGGGCGTGGCGTATAACGCACGCTGGCTCTTGAAATACATCGAGCAATTTATTGGCAAGCAGGTCAATTCCATCAACATGGTCGGCGGCGGCGCGAAGTCAGACATTTGGTGCCAGATCCACGCTGATGTGTTGAATCGCCCCATCCATCAAATGAAAGACCCGATTGAGGTCAACGTGCGCGGCGCGGCGATGCTGGCAGCAGCTTCGTTGGGATATATCCGTTATGACGATATCGCTTCGCGCGCCCCGGTAGCGAAGACCTACACCCCGAACCCAGATCACCAGAAAGTGTACAACGGTTTGTTCCGCGAATTTCTGGCGGTCTACGAAAACAACAAGAAGATGTATGCCCGGCTGAATCGCGCCGAAATCTAATCAAGGACATGTATGAACATCGAAGACTATTTGCTGAAGAACATTGGGAAGCTGCCCGCGCCGATGGTGGCATGGGTGGAGAAGCGGATGAAAAAGATTCCGTCCATCCGCGAAAAGATCGACAAAGAATACGACGACATGATGGCAGGACTGGAGTCCTCGCTCAAGCCGTATCGAGATAGTTATCCTACGTTCACGAAGCTCCCCGCTAAGGGACGTGACCGCGAAGAAATTCTGCATGAGATGGAATCTCTGCGCGAACGGGAGGAATCGGTTTGGAAAGATGGCTTTGTCTCCGGCGCGGTTTATCACGGCGACGAGTCACACATCGAATTCTTGAATCGGGCGTATGCACTTAACTCGCAGAGTAATCCGCTGCACTCGGATGTGTTCCCCAGCACGACCAAGTTCGAGGCGGAGATCGTCGCCATGACAGCGAACATGCTCAACGGCGACACTGCATGCGGAACGGTCTGCTCGGGCGGCACGGAAGGCATCATGCTGGCGATGAAGACCTATCGCGATTGGGCACGTGACACGAAAGGCATCGCCCATCCTGAGATGATCGCGCCCATCACAGCGCATGCCGCGTTCGACAAAGCCAGTCAGTATTTCGGCATCAAGATGGTCAAAGTGCCCGTGGATGCGAACTCACGCGCCGACGTGAACGCTGTCCGCAGAGCCATCAACCGCAATACAGTTGTCATCGTCGGTTCGGCGCCATCTTTCCCGCATGGCGCCATCGACCCCATCGAAGAAATGTCCGAACTCGCGCTCCAACACAACATCGGCGTCCATACGGATGCATGTCTCGGCGGCTTCGTCTTGCCGTGGGCGGAAAAACTCGGCTACAACGTACCCGGTTTCGATTTTCGTCTGCCGGGCGTTACATCCATTTCAGTGGACACGCATAAGTATGGTTACGCCGCCAAAGGGACATCTGTCATTTTGTATCGCAGCAAAGAACTAAGGCATTATCAGTATTACACCATCAGCGACTGGCCCGGCGGGCTATATTTCTCGCCCACCTTTGCGGGCAGTCGTCCCGGTGCGTTGAGTGCAGCCTGCTGGGCGGCGCTCACCTCCATCGGCGAGCAGGGCTATCTCGATGCGACCAAACAAATCCTTGAAACCGCTGATTACATCAAAACTGAGATCAAAAAAATTCCCGAACTCGAAATTATTGGCGATCCACTTTTCGTGATCGCCTTCAAATCGGATTCGCTCAACATCTACAAAGTGCTCGAGGCAATGGGACATCACAAGTGGAGTTTGAACGGATTGCACAAACCGTCCTGCATGCACATCGCGTTGACTCTGCGGCACGCCCAGCCCGGCGTGAAAGAGCGCTTCATCGCGGACCTGAAAACTGCCATTGACCATGTAAAAGGTCACCCCGACGAGAAAGGTCACATGGCGCCCATCTACGGCATGGCCGCCACCATCCCCATGCGCGGACTGGTCAGTGATATGCTGAAGAAATATTTGGATCTGATCTTCAAGGTTTGATCTCTTTCATCACGAGCAAACAACTACAACGAGGCACAACATGGACAATCAATATGATCTGAAATCCGTCAAACTCCCTTATCTTTCGGGCGGGATGTTGAAATTATTCGCATCCCTGGTCGAAGGTCCATTGAAGGGATTGCTCACTCCCAGTCTCTTCGAAAGTGCAGGTCTCAACTGGCTGCGCACGCAGCACTTCGACGAAAACCCAACCTTCCATCCCATTCACCATACAGGCGAATTGCAAACCGAAGCAGCCTCCGTGCCGGAAAATGAATTTCCGCAAAAAGCATCGCTCACAAAGGGATTTCAATTCGCAAGCATCCATGATTTTGCCAAAGCCTACCGAGACGGCACGACCACACCCGAAGAGGTCGCTCAAAAGGTTTTGGACGCCATCACCGCCAGTGACAAGTACAATCCGGCACTGCGAGCTTTCATCGCTGTGAATCGCGAAGATGTGATGAGACAGGCGCGCGAGTCTACACAGCGCTTCAAAGCGGGCAAGCCACTCAGCATTTTTGATGGCGTGCCCGTGGCGATCAAAGATGAGATGGATATGAAACCATATCCGACCACAGTCGGGACTGCTTTCCTTGGGAAAACTCCCGCGAAGGAAGATTCAACCGTCGCAGCAAGGCTACGCAGCGCCGGCGCTTTACTGGTCGGCAAGACAAACATGCACGAGATCGGCATCAATGTAACCGGACTCAATCCGCATCATGGCACGACGCGCAATCCCTACAACCCGAATCATTACACAGGTGGAAGTTCCAGCGGCTCGGCGACGGCCGTTGCAGCGGGACTCGTCCCCGTTGCCATTGGCGCGGACGGTGGCGGTTCGATCCGCATCCCGGCAGCATTTTGCGGATTGGTCGGACTGAAAGCCACCTTTGGGCGCGTCAGCGAATTTGGCGCGTTCCCGCTCGATTGGAGTATCGCCCACATTGGACCGATCGCTGCCTCGGCGAGTGATGCGGCGCTGACCTATGCACTCATCGCTGGTCCCGATCCCAAAGATCCAATATCCCTGCATCAACCTTTGCCTTCGCTCAAAGGTTGGGACGACCTGAATCTTAAAGGACTCAAGCTTGGCGTGTATTGGGAGTGGTTCCGCCATGCAGATGCGGAAACCGTCACAGTTTGTGAGGCGATGCTTAAGGAATATGAAAAGATGGGCTGCGAGATCGTCGAAATTGTCATCCCGAACCTTGAAGCGAATCGTATTGCTCACAGTGTCAGCATTTTGAGCGAGATGGCGCAAGGTATGGATGCAACCTATGCAGCGCATCACAAAGAGCATGCCTTGGATGTACGCATCAACCTCGCGCTAGCGCGTCAATTCTCGGCGACGGATTATCTTGCGGCCCAATGCATTCGCACGCGGATGATGAATCACTTTAACAACGCGCTTCAAAAAGCAGATGTCATCCTAACGCCCACTTCAGGTATTCCTGCGCCAGAGATTAAGAAAGGCGCATTGCCTGATGGCGAGTCGGATTTGAGTACTACGATTGAGATCATGCGCTTCGTCACCGCCGGAAATTTGACTGGACTCCCTGCAATTTCGTTTCCTGCTGGCTATACGCAAAACGATTTACCCATCGGCATGCAAGTCATCGGCAAAGCCTGGGACGAGAAAACCCTCTTGCGGTTAGCTTTAGCCGCTGAACAAGTCGTGGAACGCAAATCTCCACAGGTCTATTACAAGATTCTGGGATAATGTTTACTTCTTTTATTGATAGAACAAATATGCTAAAATAACTCCAATTTACTGACCAAGGAGTGAGCCATGGCTGAGTTAAAGACCAAAAAGAATGATGCAAGTGTGGAAGATTTTCTGAACACCATCAAGGATGAGCAAATCCGCGCTGATTGCTTTGAAATTTCCACGTTGATGAGTCAAGTCACCAAAGCTGAGCCAAAGATGTGGGGTTCAAGCATCATCGGCTTTGGGCAATATCACTACAAATATGCCAGCGGGCGTGAGGACGATTGGATGTTGGTCGGGTTCTCCCCTCGCAAGCAAAATATCACGCTATACATCATGGCGGGCTTTGACCGTTACGACGAACTGCTTGCCAAACTCGGCAAATTCACTACCGGCAAATCCTGCCTGTATATCAAGAAACTCGCCGATGTAGATAAGAAAGTGCTCAAAAAACTTGTCACCGAATCGGTCAAGGTCATGAAACAAGCCAGCCAATAACCCCTCCCATTATTCTTATCTCATTGCAAAACGTTTTGCTCCATAAATTATAGGCGTATACTATTCCTTAGCAATTTCGCCCGCTTGAACCTAAACGTCATATTCCCGCAGCCCTTCGCGAGAGGGGCAGTTTGTGTGAAAGAGGTTAAATGAAATTTAATGCATTTCAATTGAAAATTATCGCGCTGACTCTAATGTTCACGGAACATGTCGGCAGATTTCTAGGCGAGTTATTACCCGGCAAACTTCCGCTGTACCTGCGCTATGCCGGGCGTGTGGTCGCACCGATCTTTATTTTCCTCGTAGTGGAAAGCTTCTTCAAAACTCGCGACCGTGGAAAATATATCTTTCGCTTGTATGTTTGGGCTTTTATCATGCAGGTCGGGAATATCCTCCTGAGCTGGCTGGTTCAATCCACATTTCACCCGGCAAACTACTACACATTGAATCACAACGTGATGTTGTCTCTTGCGACCGGAGTTAGCATGATCGCTGCTTTCGAATGGGCGCGTTCGCAAAACGGATATCGTCAATGGCTCGGTTATGTCCTTGGAGTTCTCTTTGGTATTGCCAGCTTATATACCGAGGCTTCCATCTTCGGGCTGGCGATATTCCTGATCTTTTACTTCCTGCATGAGAATAAACCCTGGGTATATTATGCATATACTGCCTTGTGTCTGGTTGTGCTTGCGTGGAATTTACATTACTTTGAACATTTCTGGGAATTCGAGTTCCAATGGATGATGATTGCCGCGCTTCCTTTCCTCATCCTCTATAATGGCGAACGTGGTCGTTTCTCGCTGAAATATCTTTTCTACACATTCTATCCTCTGCACCTGTGGGGACTCTATCTGATGCGCTTCGCCATGCGATTGGGGAGATGATATTCCCTGATAAAATTCGAGGACAATAAAACCTTTATCAGGCTTATGTTTCCATGCTCTATTTATCAACCATTCAAAAAACTGCGCCAGCATTGATTGTTTTTGTTCTCCTTTTTTCGGCATGTTCGACAAATCCCACCACAACTGAACCTGAAACGTTACGAGTTTCTGAGACCGATGGCATGACCCTTGTATTTATCCCGGAAGGGGAATTTCTCATGGGCAGCGCTGACTCTGACCCAGATGCCGCTCCCGATGAAAAGCCCCAGCACCCAGTCTATGTGGATGCGTTCTGGATCGATCAAACCGAAGTCACCAATGGGATGTACATGCGTTGTGTCGAGGCGGAAGTTTGCAGTCTGCCTGTGCTTCCGGGTAGTGAGATCATTCAAAAGCCAAATCAACCTGTCCAAGGGCTGGCATGGACTCAGTCTGTGGAATATTGCGAATGGGTTGGGCGCAGACTCCCTACAGAGGCAGAGTGGGAAAAGGCGGCACGCGGCACGGACGGACGTTTGTACCCGTGGGGCAATGAATTGCCGGAAGAGCCTGCGGCAAATTTTGATTTTCACTTTGAAGGGTTTACAAACGTCGGGCGTTTCGCAGAGGGTGCAAGTCCGTATGGCGTGATGGATATGGCTGGCAATGTTTGGGAATGGACAGCAGATTGGTATGACGAAAATTATTATGCTGAATCTGCTTACGAGAATCCCACCGGACCTGAGAGCGGGATCATCCGCGTCATTCGTGGCGGTGCATGGAATACTGTCTCGCGAGCCATTCGCACAGCAAACCGACATTGGGCATATCCATACCGTGATGATATCGTCGGCTTTCGGTGTGCAATGAGTGCTTCTGAGGAATAAAAAGGGATATTGATAAACATAATCTTATCGTTTTGATTTTTTTCATTCAAAATCCTTGCACAATTGCGAAAAATGGTCTATCCTTAACAGATGGGATGTCGCCCATCCCGAGGCAACTTCAGGGTTGCCACCATTTTTTAATTCTCTCGGAGGAGAAAATGAAAAAACTTTTGACATTGGTCAGCCTGCTCGTGTTGACCTCACTCGTGCTCGCCGCCTGCGGGGGCGGAGGCGGTTCGACCGCAACAGACCTGCTCGGAGCCGTCAAGGAACGCGGATACATCCTCGTTTCGTCGGACCTAAATTACGAGCCCCAGTCCTTCCCGAAAACTGATGGTTCACGTCCCAGCGACACAGCCTGCCCGGCGGATGCGTTGACCTCTGAAGAAATTCAGGGCTTCGACGTGGATGTGGCGCTTGCCATCGGTGAAGCGCTTGGTGTGGAAACCTGTTTCGTAACGCCAGACTGGGATCTGATCACCGCCGGTAGCTGGGCAGACAAATGGGATATCAGCGTTGGTTCGATGACCGTCACCACTGCCCGTCAGCAAGCCCTCGATTTCAGCGTTCCCTACTACTACACCCCCGCTGTCGTGGCGGTTGCCGCGGACTCTGGGATCACCTCCCTCTCTGAACTCTCTGGTCAGGCGATCTGCGCTGGAACAGCCACCACGTACGAATTCTGGCTGAACAATGACATGGAAGGACTGGGTCTGCCCGAAGCCTCAGTCTATAGCTCTGCTCCTGAAGGCATCACTGTCGTTCCGCTCTCCACTGACCAGGAATGTGCTCAGGCCATTGAAGCGGGTCGCACCGATTTCATCGCCTACGTGACCTCTGAAACTGTGGTGGATGCAAACATCGCCGCAGGTATCCCGGTTGTGAAGCTCGATGGCGCAGTCTATTCAGAAGACCTCGCCGCTGCATTCGACAAGTCATCTTCTCTGCCGACCGACACCTTGCGCGCCGCAGTGGATGAAGCCATCACCGCCATGCACAATGATGGAACGCTCTCTGAGCTCTCCAACAAGTGGTTCGGCATGGATATCACCCAGGCTCCAAACCAATAGTTTTTTGAATGAAAAGAAGGGAAGCGGTTCAACACGCCGCTTCCCTTTTTATTTACTTCTCCAATATTTCGGAGGCAAAGATGGCATCCATCACCAACGAAGGACAAATGCCCGCTTCACAGGCTGAGCTTTTGTATCAGGCTCAACTGCGCAAGGAACGTGTCTTTCGCATGCACGTGG
This sequence comes from Anaerolineales bacterium, assembly GCA_023382575.1. GTDB lineage: Bacteria > Chloroflexota > Anaerolineae > Anaerolineales > Villigracilaceae > Villigracilis. Next base: position 6,332 of record JAHDWC010000063.1, on the reverse strand, counting down.
GCATTTCGTGGGGGGTTCTGTTTCTCATCCTTATTTTCCTCTTTAGCGGACAGCACATTGAATTCGGCGGTTTTACCTTCAAAACCATCAACGTCGATTCAGAGTTTATTTTCAAAAATATCACCTTCATCGCGGGCGGGTTGGGACAAACACTTTTGATCTCTGTGCTTTCGATCTTGTTTGCGATTGTGATGGCGTTATTTGCAGCATTGGGCAGGCTTTCAAAGTTCCCACCCATCTATGCGTTGAGCACGTTCTACGTTTCCCTGATCCGTGGAACGCCGCTCTATCTGCAAATCTTTTTCTTTTTCCTTGCTTTGCCTCAGCTTGGAATCGTCCTGTCTGGGATTGTCTCGGGTGTGCTGGCCTTGGGGTTGAACTATGGCGCGTACATGTCGGAGACATTCCGCGCGGGATTAAGCTCGGTGGGCAAAGGTCAGCGAGAAGCCGCCATGGCACTGGGAATGACTCCCGGTCAGACAATGATGCGCATCGTCCTGCCACAGGCGCTGCGCTTCGCCATCCCGCCGATGGGCAATGATTTCATCTCGATGACGAAGGATTCTGCGCTGGTTTCTGCGACAGGCTTTGTCCATGAATTGATGTGGCGTGCCACCAAGGTTGGGCGGGCGCAATTCAACAGTCTGGAAGCGCTTATCATGGCGGCGATGTTCTATTGGGTGATGACTCTCATCCTCACGTATTTCCAGAGCAAGCTGGAAGCACGCCTCTCCAAGGGAGATCGATAATGCCTGTTTCTCCCATTGTTAAGATCAGTAATCTCGATAAATTTTTTGGGCGTTTGCATGTGCTCAAAAATATCAGCCTCGAAGTTCCCGAGCGGCAGGTGATTTGTCTCATCGGCAGGAGCGGCTCAGGGAAAAGTACATTGCTGCGGTGTATCAATTTTCTGGAAGAGCCCTCGCGCGGCAAAATCGAAGTGGATGGCATTCAAGTGGACGCAGAAGGAAAAGGCAAGGAACAACGCAAGTTGATCCATGACGTGCGTCTCAAGACCGGCATGGTCTTTCAAGAATTCAATTTGTTCCCGCACATGTCAGTATTGGAAAATGTCATCGAAGGTCCTGTCACGGTCAAAGGCATGGACAGGAAACATGCCATCGAGCTGGCGGAGCAAAATCTGGACAGCGTCGGTATGCTCTTCAAAAAGGATGAATATCCGCTGCGCCTCTCAGGCGGACAAAAGCAACGCGTTGCCATTGCACGCGCATTGACCATGGAGCCGCGCGTCATGCTCTTCGATGAGCCTACATCTGCACTCGACCCGGAACTCATCGGCGAAGTTTTGAATGTGATGAAAAAAGTCGCCACCGAAGGCATGACCATGATCGTCGTCACTCACGAGATGGGCTTCGCCCGCGATGTAGCAGACCGCGTCATCGTCATGAGTGATGGCGAATTGATCGAAGACGCCAACCCGGATGAGTTGTTCAGCAATCCAAAAGATCCACGCACTCAGGCATTGATCGACCGGTATCGCTCAGGCGAACAATAGCCATCACAAAGGAGAGGTCATATGGCAAGCTCTGATTTCAAGATCACCACCGAACAGATTCAGCGTCCGGACAAAGATTCTGTCACGGTATTCCATTTACGCGGCTGGCTGGATGCGCAAAGCGAGTCCAGCCTGGTCACTGCGGCGCAAGAAGCACATACACAAGGGGTACGATATTTGATCTTGAATCTGGAAGATATCAACACATTGACCAGCGCGGGCATCCGCGGACTTCAAAAGGTGTATAAGCTTTTTACCGATTCAAACTCGAACGATAAAGTTCATCTCAAATTATGCAGCGCGCCGCCGCAGGTGTATCACGTGTTGGCGTTGACGGGGTTTCTCCAAACCATGCCGATGTACGAAACTCTGAAAGCTGCATTGACCTCTTACGAATCATAAATGACCATCGCCATCACTCGCAAAATCAGCCCGCGTTTCAATGAATGCGAGATCACACACATTGAACGCACTCCCATCGACCTTAAGCTTGCCCGTACACAGCATGAGCAATACGTCCGGGTTCTCGCGCAAATTGGTTGTGACGTCGTCGAACTCCCCGAAGAACCTGATCTACCCGACTCGGTCTTCGTCGAAGATACAGCCTTCATCCTACCGGAAGTGGCGGTCATCACCAGACCGGGAGCCGATTCGCGCAAGCCCGAAATTGAATCCATCATCCCGGCAGTGTCGGCACATCGTCCGCTCGTGCAGGTCACCGCGCCGGGAACGGTCGATGGCGGCGACGTGCTCGTGCTGAGAAAAAAGATTTACATCGGCATGTCCACTCGCAGCAACATGGCTGCTGTGAATCAACTCAACGAGTCGCTTTCAAAATATGGATACACCGTCAGCGGATTGGATTTGACCGATTGCTTGCATCTCAAAACCGCAGTCACTCGAGCGGATGACAAAACGCTGCTCATCAACCCCAATTGGGTGGATGCTTCTCACTTCAACGGCTTTGATCTGATCGAAGTCGACGCCTCGGAACCCTTCGCCGCAAACTGTTTACCCGTCAATGGAAAGATCATCTACCCGACAACTTTCCCAAAGACGCAGGCAAGGCTGATTCAGAAAGGCTTCGAAGTCATCAACGTAGATTTGAGCGAGCTGGCGAAAGCGGAAGGGGCTGTCACTTGCTGCAGTTTGATCATCGAGTGAGTCAGCGCCCGAATGGGCGGGCAAAATTCGAGGTCCGTTCTTGAAGCGGGTATAATCACGAACCATGAATGGTCAAAAATCCAAATCCGCAAACGATTGGAAAGCATGGAAATAAAAAAGACATCCCCGAGTTTGGGGATGTCTTTGTGCGCTGGAGAGGACTTGAACCTCCACGTCTTGCGACACATGGCCCTCAACCATGCCTGTCTGCCAATTCCAGCACCAGCGCGTAAGCAGGCAGTATTATAATCATCTTACTTTTCTTGTCAAGCATATTAACACAGGAGAATTGTCATGACGCGAATCGTTGTCGACGCAATGGGAAGCGATACCTATCCCGTGCCAGATGTGGAAGGCGCGGTACAAGCCGCGCGCGAATACGGCGTGGAAATCATCCTCGTTGGGGATGAGGCGAAGATCAAGCCGGTTTTAGAGCAACAAAATACGCAGGGATTAAAGATCCGCATCGTCCATGCGCCGGAAGTTTTGACGATGAAAGATAAAGGGGAATCCCTCGTGCTGAAGGCGCGCGCAAAAGACTCGAAGAATTCCATGGCAGTTGGCATGGATCTGGTCAAAAATGGCGAAGCGGATGCCTTCGTCACTGCCGGAAATACTGGTGCCGGAATGGTTACAGCTTTATTCCGCTTGGGACGCATCCGCGGCGTGGACCGCCCTGCTCTCGCACCTATCTTCCCTACAGCCACAGGGTCTTGTGTTGTGCTGGATATTGGCGCCAACCCCGATTGCAAGCCTGAAAACTTGTTGCAATTTGGAATCCTTGGCAGCATCTACGCTGAAAAAGTCCGCGGAATAAAACATCCCAAAGTTGGGCTGGTCTCCAATGGTGAAGAGGAAGGCAAAGGCAATGAACTGGTCAAAGCGGCAACACCTTTGTTGAAATCGGCTGGTTTGAATTATTTCGGCAATGTGGAAGGCAAGGAAGTCATCGGCGGAAAAGTTGACGTCGCCGTCACCGATGGTTTTACGGGCAACGTCATGCTCAAGTCATCCGAAGCGGTTGCCAAGCTCATCACAGACAAAATCCGCGAGATCATCAAGAATGGCAGCTTGCTGACCAAAATCGGCGGATTGTTGGTCAAACCTGCGTTGGGAGAGATCAAGAAATTACTTGACCCTAGTGAACAGGGTGCTGCTCCAATGCTTGGCATTAACGGGCTGGTGTTCATCGGTCATGGTCGTTCCGATGCCTTCGCCATCAAGAACGCTGTCCGCGTGGCAAAGAACGCTGTGGAAGTCAAAGTTTTAGATGCAATGAAAAACGCAATTGAAGAGAGCCTGAAAAAATAATCATGAAGATCATCAAAAACGAAAAGTTAATTGAACGTAATTCAAAGATCGGGAACTGGATCAGTCTTGCGGCACTAATTATTCTTGGCTTGGGCATGTATATTTCCATCACCCAGCCCGACCTATTCGTCTTATCCCTGGTATGTCTTGCTATTGGGTTTATCCTGACCCAGGTTGGCATGTACATGGGGTCTCGTTTTGGTCGCTCCCCTCGTCCGGATGAAAAACTGGATGCAGGATTGAAAGGCTTGCACAGCGAGTTTTCCATCTACCATTACTCAAGTCCGGTTTCTCATCTGCTGGTGGGACCCTCTGGAGTGTGGGTTCTGCTCCCATATCATCAGGGTGGACGCATCTTTTTTGAAAAGAATCGTTGGAAGATTAAGGGTGGTGGCTTTATTCAATCTTATATGCGCATCTTTGGTCAGGAAGGGATTGGTCGTCCTGACCTGGAAGCCGAAAGCCAGGTGGATGTTGTAAGGAAATTCCTTGCAAAGAAAATGGACGAATCCGCCATCCCCGAGATCAAACCCATTTTGGTGTTCACCAATGAGCAGGTCGAGTTGGAGGCGAATGAGTCTCCCATTGCGGCGTTGAAATTGAAACAACTCAAGGAATTTCTACGGCAGGGGTCAAAGAATCGAGCACTCACCAGCGATCAAATTAAGGTGATCACGTCCCATCTAGAAAATAACTAACCGAACCGAGGCTCTCTCAAAAAGAGAGCCTCACTTTTCATGGTACACTTGTTCTAATATGACCACCATCGTATCTTTAGACATCGAAACCACAGGCTTGGACGAGGAACGCGATTCCATCATCGAGATCGCGGCTGTCAAATTTAATGGGCGACGAATTGAAAGTGAATTCAACACACTCATCAATCCTGGCAAACACATTCCCGATTTCATCACAGGACTCACTGGTATCGACGATGCGATGGTACGGCAGGCTCCGCGTCTGCGCGACATCGCTCACGAGCTGACAGCTTTTGTTGGCGATGCGCCCATCCTTGGACATAACGTCAGGTTCGATATTGGTTTTCTTCGCAAAGCAGGGCTCTTCGAATACCAGCAAACACTCGACACCTACGAACTCGCCGCTGTACTCATGCCAACCGCAAGCCGCTACAACCTCGGCGCGCTTGGCAAGCAACTCGGTATCCTGCTGCCCGCCACTCATCGCGCTCTCGACGATGCGCGTGTGTGTCAGGCAAGTTACCTGCGCCTGCTCGACATCGCCGTGGAACTTCCCCTCGAAACTTTGCAAGAGATTGTGGAACTTGGCAGTTATGTAGATTGGGACTCAGGCTGGGTCTTTGAACAAGTGCTTCATACGCGCGTCAAGGAAGGCATCAAGCCCAAGCGGACATCGCGCGCTTCACGCAAACCGCTTCTTGATCCAACATCCAAAACGGATGCGCCGCCGATCACGCGCACCGAAGAGCCGACTCCACTTGACCCGGAATATGCCGCATCTGTGCTGGAATATGGCGGACCATTCTCACAATATTTTGAATCCTATGAGCACCGTATGGAGCAGGTCGAAATGCTCAAGGCGGTGACCAATGCCCTCTCATCGGGCACCCACCTCATGGTCGAGGCGGGAACCGGTGTAGGGAAATCGTTCGCCTATCTCGTGCCTGCCGCGCTGTTCGCTGTTCAAAACAATACACGTGTGGTCGTCTCCACTAACACCATCAATCTGCAAGACCAGCTCATCAAAAAAGATATTCCCGATTTGCAAGCCGCATTGAACCTCGATGTACGTGCTGCTATTTTGAAAGGACGCGTCAACTATCTTTGCCCGCGCAGGTTGGACTACATGCGTACGCATGGACCGTCCAATGCCAACGAGATGCGTGTGCTGGCAAAGATCATCGTCTGGCAGTTGGAAAATACCAGCGGCGACCGCAATGAATTAAATCTCACCGGTCCCATTGAGCGCGAAATCTGGTCGCGGCTTTCAGCGGAAGATGACAACTGCACCACCGAAAGCTGTCTCGGTCGAATGGGAGGCGCGTGCCCGTTCTATCGCGCCAAACAGGCGGCGCAAAGTTCGCATTTGCTCATTGTCAATCATGCTCTGCTGCTTTCGGATGTTTCCACCGGCAGCAAGGTCTTACCCGAATACGATTATGTCATCGTGGACGAAGCGCATCACATGGAATCGGCGGTGACGAATGCGCTCTCGTTCCGTATGACTCAAAATGACCTCGACCGCATGCTGAAGGAATTGGGCGGCTCATCGGCGGGATTGCTCGGCAGAATGCTGACCGACACACACGATGCGCTTCGTCCCTCTGACTTTGGGCTGTTGCAACAAAAGTCAAAGCGTGCCA